>DATLXT010000238.1:0-17886 GCA_035575475.1 Gemmatimonadales bacterium
GTGCGAAGGCGCGCCATCGGGACCCCGCACCCGCGGCAACAGGGGCCGCGGGGGAGGAGCAGGAACACCGCCGCGGCGACCACCGCCACGCGCAACAGCACGGTCGCCAGCAGGACCGCGACGATGAGCATCTAGCGGTCCGCCTCCGACGCGCTACCGGCGCCGAGCGGGCCCGCGCGGCCGAGCCGCGCAACGATCCGCCGGGCGGCTGCGTATGGGGAGGCGGCGCGGGCAGGGGTGAGCGGCATCGGTCCCAATCTGAGCCCCCCGCCCGGGCGCACGCAAATGGGCCGCGCCTGGTCCGCCTCTCCCGGGGCGACTAGCTTTCGGCCCGCCGCCGCGGTTCGTCACCATTCCGCCACAGGATGGAGGTCCATGCGCTCCCCGCTCGTCACCGCTCCGCTCCTGCTCGCGCTGCTCGCCTGCACCGGCCGCGCCGCCGCGCCGGCCGCGCCCGCACCCGCCCAGACCCCGGACACCACGCGTGCGGCCGCCCCGGCCCGGAGCCAGCCCCAGGGACGCCCGGCCCAACAGGAAGGCCCCCGGCCCTATCGCGAAGTGATCACCCCCCAGGCCGTGACCGACTCGGGGGTCTTCCTGATCCACCGGATCGGCGACAAGTACTACTACGAGATTCCCCGGGCCATGCTGGGGCGCGAGTTTCGCCTGGTGGTGGACCGCCGGGGCACGATCCGCGGCGTGGGCTACGCCGGCGAACAGATCTCGGCCCGCGTGGTGCGGTGGGACCGCCTGGGGAACCGCGTCCTGCTCCGCCTGGTCAGCTACGCCATGCGCGCGGACTCCACCCTACCGGTGCGCCGGTCGGTGGACCTGTCCAACACGCCGCCCATCATCAAGAGCTTCGAGATCGCGGCCTGGAGCCCCGGTGACTCGAACGCGGTCATCGAGGTGACCAGCCTGTTCACCACCGACGTGCCCGAGCTGAACGCGCGCCAGCTGGGCGTGCGGGTGCGGCGCTTCGACCCGGCCCGCTCGTTCATCGAGCGCGCGCGGAGCTTCCCCCAGAACGTCGAGGTCACCGCCCTGCACACGTTCGAAGTGGATTCGGTGCCGGGAGCGCCGGGGACCGGGCCGGACCGCTCGCTGAACTCGATGACCATCCCCACCAACTATTCGATGGTCCTCTTGCCCGGGAACCCGATGAAGCCCCGGCTGTGCGACAACCGGGTGGGCTTCTTCTCGGTCACCTTCGAGGACTACGGCGCGGACGAGGCCCGGGTGCCGCGGCGCTGCTACATCACCCGCTGGCGCCTCGAGCCCCGGGATCCCGCGGCCGCGGTCAGCGACCCCGTCAAGCCGATCGTGTTCTACATCGATCCGGCGACCCCGGAGAAATGGGTGCCCTGGATCATCAAGGGCGTCGAGATGTGGGAGCCCGCCTTCCGCGCGGCCGGCTTCTCCAACGCCATCACGGCCCGGCGCGCCCCCACGCCCGAGGAGGATCCCGAGTTCGACCTGGACGACGCCCGCTACTCGACCATCCGCTGGCTGCCTTCGACCATCGAGAACGCCTACGGGCCACACGTCAACGACCCGCGCACGGGCGAGATTCTGCAGTCGAACATCGGATGGTTCCACAACATCACCAGCCTGCTCCAGGCCTGGTACTGGGTCCAGGCCGGCGCGGTGGATTCCACGGCCCGCCGGCTCCCGTTTCCCGACTCGCTGATGGGCGAACTGGTGGCGTTCGTCGCGGCTCACGAGGTCGGCCACACCCTGGGCCTGCCGCACAATCAGCTGTCGTCGGGCTACTACCCGGTGGACTCCCTGCGGAGCCCGGGCTACACCAGCCGTCACGGCACGTCCTACTCGATCATGGACTACGCCCGGTTCAACTACGTGGCCCAGCCGGGCGACGGCGCCTGGCTTCGGCCCAAGATCGGGGTCTGGGACTACTACGCCATCGACTGGGGGTACCGACGCATCCCGGGCGCGACCACCCCGGAAGCCGAGCGCCCGGTGCTGGATTCGCTGGCCCGGCTCCAGGACCGGCAGCCGTGGCTCCGGTTCGGGAACCCCGACGGCATCGATCCCCGCACCCAGACCGAGGCCCTGGGTGACGATCCGGTCAGGGCGACGCGCTTCGGCCTGGCCAACATCAGGCGGCTCGTGCCCCAGCTCTTGCCCGCGGCCACCGGGGACCCGCTCAAGGATTACGACCTGCTGGACGATCTCTACGGTCGCTTGATCGGACAGTGGGCGCTGGAGATGAATCACGTGGCGGTCGTGGTCGGGGGCGTCTACCGGCACGAGAAGTACCCGGGCCAGCCGGGCGTCATTCACACCCCGGTGCCGCGGGAGCGCCAGGCGGAAGCGGTGCGGTTCCTGAACGAGAACGCTTTCGCGACGCCCGCGTTCTTCTTCGACCCCGAGATCCTGCGCCGCATCGAGCCCACGGGCTTCGTGGACCGCGTGCGAGTCCGCCAGACCGCCCTGCTCACCACCCTGTTTCAGGACGCGCGGCTGGCGCGCCTGGCGGAGCAGGAAGCCACCCTCCCCGCAGGACGGGCCTATACGCTCAGCGATCTCTTCCGGGACGTGCGCCGCGGCGTCTTCACCGAGCTCGCAGCCGCCCGTCCTTCGGTGGACCCGTATCGCCGTAACCTCCAGCAGGCGTTCGTGGACCAAATGCAGCGCCTGATCGGCACGCCCCTCCAGGCGCCGGCGCCCCCGGGCGCCGGGCAGGTCCCGGGCTTCACGCCCGCCGTCCGACCGGCCGATGCCCGGGCGCTGGCGCGGCTCGAACTCCAGGAGATCCAGGCCGCCGCGCGCACCGCACTCCCGCGCGCGCAGGACCGGGCCACGCGGGCCCATCTGACGGACCTGATCGCGCGGATCGACCAGATCCTGAACCCGAGGTGAGAGGCGTCCCGGCATGACTCCGGCCCTGCTCGTCTTGACGCTCGCCCTCCAGGGCGGCGACTCCCTGGAACGGCGCCTCCTCGCGATCCCCGACACCGCGTCGGTCCGGACCATGTCCCGCGACCTGACCCGGGTGCCGCATGTGGCGGGCACGCCGGAGCAGGCGGCGGCCCGCGACTACGTGCTGGGCCTGACCCGGCGCTGGGGGCTCGAGACCTGGGCCAAGAGCTACGACGTGTACCTGCCGCACCCCGACACCGTGGGCGCGTGGCTGATCCTCCGCGCCGGGGGCCGGGCCGAACCGCTCGACCTCCGCGAGCCCCCGGTCGAAGCGGATCCCGTGACCTCCGGCCCGCAGGTCCCGCCGTTCAACGGGTACGCCGGCGACGGCGACGTGACCGGAGAGGTGGTCTACGTCGGTTACGGACTGATCGAAGACTACCGGCGACTCGATTCGCTGGGAGTGGACGTGCGCGGCAGGATCGCGCTGGCCCGCTACGGCCGCTCCTTCCGGGGCATCAAGGCGCGCGAAGCGGAGCGCCATGGGGCCGTGGGGTTGATCATGTACTCCGATCCCGAGGACGACGGGTACTACCGGGGCGACGTCTATCCCGCGGGCCCCATGCGCCCGCCGGGCGGCATCCAGCGCGGCAGTGTGATGAACGGCACCGGCGATCCCACCACCCCGGGCTACGCCTCCCTGCCGGGCGCCCGCCGCGTGCCCGAAGACTCCCTCCCCATTCCGCGCATTCCCGTCGTCCCGATGGGCTACGGCAACGCCCGGCGGATTCTCGAATCGCTCGGCGGCCCATCGGTCCCGCAGGAGTGGCAGGGCGCACTCCCGTTCCGCTACCACGTGGGCCCGGGTCCGGTGCGGGTGCGGCTCAAGGTCGAGAACCAGCGCGGCCCCCGGGCCCTGCGTCGGATCTTCGACACCTTCGCCGCGGTACGGGGCGAGCGGTGGCCCGAGCAGTGGATCGTGCTGGGCGCCCACCTGGATGCCTGGACGCCCGGTGCCGAGGACAACGTGAGCGGCAGCGTGGCCGTGCTGGAAGCGGCCCGGGCGTTCGCCGAACTGGCGCGCCAGGGGGTGCGCCCGGCCCGCACCGTGATCTTCGCCACCTGGGACGCCGAGGAGTGGGGGCTGATCGGCTCCACCGAATGGGTAGAAGAGCTGGCCGACTCGCTCCGGGCGCACGCCGTGGCGTACCTCAACGCCGACGGCGTGGTCTCGGGGCCGGACTTCGGCGGCGCGGCGTCGCCCTCGCTCAAACGGCTGTTCCGCGAGGTCGCCCGCCAGGTGCCCGATCCCTCGGGGCGCGGGAGCGTGTACCAGGTGTGGCTGGCGCGCCAGCGGGGAGATACGGCGGGGCTGCGGCTGGGGAACCTGGGCGGCGGGTCGGATTTCCAGGGGTTCTATCACCACCTGGGGATCCCGGCCGGCGGGATGGGATTCGACGGCCCGGCGGGGATCTACCACTCCATGTACGACTCCTACCACTGGATGTCCACGTTCGGCGATCCCGAGTACCGTCGGCACCGCGCCGTCGCCCAGCTCGTGGCGCTGGCCGCCTGGCGCCTCGCCAACGAGCCGGTGGCGCCCTTGGACTACGCCGGTTGGGGCCGAGAGATGAGGGCGCTCGTGGCCCAGCTCGACTCCGGGATCGCCCGCCAGGGCTGGTCGGTGAGCACGCAGGGCTTGAAAGACGCGCTGGCGCGCTTCACCCGGACCGCCGACGAGTTCGACCGGGCACGCGCGCAGGCCGGGGACCCCGGTCCGGAACGCGCCGCCCGTGCCACGGGCGCGCTCATGCAGGTCGAGCGCCGGGTAACGCGACCGGAGGGCCTGCGGAGCCGCCCCTGGTACAAGAGCCTACAGTTCGCCTCGGACCTCGATCGCGGCTACCAGACCATGGCCTTTCCCTCGGTCAACGAGGCCATCCGGTACGGCGACGAGGAGACCGCGCGCCGGGAGCTCGAAGATCTCGTGCGCCGCATCGAGCACGCCCGCCAGGCGCTGGAGGAAGCAGCCGCGGCGTTGCGGTGAGGGCGGGCAGAGCACCGGGCGACTCGGCGCTGGCGCATCCCCCGTCCCGAGGGCAGATTCCCCGGCCATGCCAGCGCAGACGGGCCGGACCACCATCGTGCTCTACTACGCGGCCTGGGCGGCGACGTGCGCCGCGGCGGCGGGACTGGCGATCACGGTCGTGCACACGCTGTTCTTCACCTACCGCCCCACGCCGGCGGACCTGACCCACACGCTCTGGACCGACGCCCTGACCGCGCTCGCCATCGCGCTGGGACAGGGCGCGGTCGCGCTGGGGACCGGCGCGGCGCTCGCCGCCCTCGGCAGGACGCTGCGGTTTACCTTCTTGCTGGGCCTGCTGGTGGGGCTCTTCGACTTCGGGATGTTCTTCCTCCAGATGGTCGTTCCGGCCACCGAGCTGGGCTGGGCGGCCGACCTCGCGATCCTCGCCGTCGCGACCGCGGCGATCACGGCGGCCGGCGCCCGCGCGGGAGCGGAGGGCCCCTGAGCGACCAGCGCGAGGAGCTGGAGCGACTGGAACGTCGGGTGGCCCAGCTCGAGGTCATCGTCCGCCAGCTCGCGGCCCAGAGCGGCCTGCGGGCGGCGCCGCCCGCCCGGCCCGCCACGCCAGGCCCGCTGACCGCGCCGTCGCATCCCGTGACCCCGCCCCCCTCGTCCCTCCCACCGCCTCCCCGAGCCCCCCGAGGCCCACGGCCGTCCGACTGGGAACAGTGGTTCGGTCAGCGCGGCCTTCTGGTCGTGGGCGTGCTGGCGTTGCTCGCCACGGGCGGCTTCTTCCTGAACTACGCGTTCGAGCACGGGTGGATTCCCGTGTGGCTCCGCGCCACCGGGGCTGCGGTGGCCGGGGTCCTGGTGGCCAGCGCCGGCGACCGGTTGGCGCTTCGCGGCCTGCGACGCTACGGCGCGGCGCTGATCGGCGCGGGGGGCGGCCTGGTGTACCTGGGCATCTGGGCGGCGGCCGGCCCCTACGAACTCGTAGGACGCGAGGTGGGAATCGGCCTCTTGGCCCTGGTGGCCGCGGGCGTCGCCGGGGGAGCGGTGCGCCACCGGGCGGAAGGGCTGGGCGTCTGGGCGCTGGTCGGCGCGTACCTCGCGCCCGCGTTCCTCCCGGCCGAAGGCGCGCCCGTCGAAAAACTGCTGGGCTACCTCGGCGTGGTCGGGGTGAGCTCCATGGCGCTGGCACACCGCTTGGGCTGGCGCACCACGCTGGACACGGCCGTCCTGGGTTTCTTCCTGCTGCCGCCCCTCTTCGTCCAGGACGGCGTGGAGTCCGTGGCCGGGGTGGCGTACTTCGCGACGGGCGGGGCCAGCGCGCTGCTGGCGAGCGCGGACCGCAGATGGCCCGAGGCGCGGCTCGGGGCGCTGCTCCTGCCCTGGCTCGCCATCCTCGTGATCGCCTCCGGCGACCGGTCCGACACGCTGCGCTGGACGGCGCTGGTGGGCGGCCTGGCTCTCGCGACCCTGGTGTGGTGGCAGCACCGCCGCCCCGGCGCCTTCGCCCGACACGACGGGGGGGCGGGGCTGGATCCGGTCGAGACAGCGCTCTTCGTCGGCGGGCCGCTCGCGCCCGTCTATCTGGCCGCCCGGGCGCGCCCGGACGCCTTGGGCCCCTGGGGAGGTCTCGTGGCCCTCGCGTTGGCCGGGCTGTACCTCGCGAGCGGCTGGGGTCGCCGGACTCGACACCTGGTAGGGATGGGAACCGCCCTGCTGGCCCTCGCGGTCTCCGGGCAGTGGGACGGGACCGCCGTGGCCGTGGGCTGGGGCGCCTTGACCCTGGCCGCGACCGCGGCCGACCGCCTGACCGACCAGCAGGCCGCCCGGGACGTCGGGGTGGCGGTGGGGGTCGCGGCGTTCCTCCAGCTTTTCGGCGCGGCGCTGACCGACCGCCCGCGTGGGGAACCCGCGTTCACCGGTGCCTGGGCCCTGGGCTGGTACGCCCTGCTCGTGACCATGGCTGGCGCGGCCGCGCTGTGGCGCCCTCGGCCACGAGGGAGCGGGGACCACCGGGTGAGTGGAGAGCTCCTCAAAGAGGGCGGGAGCGTCCTGGTGCTGGCTGCGGTGGCTACGCTCCTCCTGGGTGGCTCGCTCGAGTTGCAGCGTCTCCTGCACGAGGCCGTGCCCAGCCCCGGTGAAGCGGCCCTGGCCGGGCAGGTGGCGATGGTGGCCTACTGGCTGGTCGCGGCCGTCGCCTTGGTACTCCTGGCACCCCGCCGGGCGCCGCCGGGCCTCCGGGCGGTGCTGTTAGCCGCGGCCGCGGGACTTCCCCTGCTCGGTTTCTTCGTGCTGTTCGCGGTGGCCACGGGTGCGCGCCCCGCCGCCGATCCCGCGTTTCGCGGGGTCTGGTCGCTGGGCTGGTACGCGCAGTGTGTGCTCCCGGCCCTCGCGGCGCAGTGGTGGCCGGCTGCGCCGCCGCTCCCCTCCCCACTCAAGGCGGCGCGATCCGTGTTGTGGGGCGCGGCCGGTGCCGCCGTGCTGGTGGGTGGCACCATCGAGCTCTACCGGTTCTTCCCGACCCAGCTCGCGCGCGATCTGGCCATCAGCACGTTTTGGCTGCTCTCGGCGGCGATCCTGGTGCGCGTGGGCTTCTGGCTGGGGCGACGGGCGGTGCGGGCCGCGGGGCTGAGCGTGGCCGGCCTCGCCGCGCTCAAGGTCGCCTTCTACGACCTGGCGGAGCTCGAGGCGCTGTACCGGGTAGGGAGCTTCTTCGGCCTGGCTCTCATCTCCCTCGCGGTCGCCTACGCCTACAACCGCAGGGCGTCGCGCTAGGTCGTCAGGCGAAGCCCGACCGGGGGTAGGTCCCGGGGTGAGGGGGTTCAGAGTCTGGGCAGGGTAATGCCCTGTTGCGCCTGATACTTGCCTTGCTTGTCCCGGTAACTGACCTCGCACTCGTCCCCTTGGTCGGCGGTGAAAAACAGCACCTGCGCGATCCCTTCGTGGGCGTAGATGCGGGCGGGGAGGGGCGTGGTGTTCGAGATCTCGAGCGTCACATACCCCTCCCACTCGGGTTCGAAGGGCGTGACGTTGGTGATGATGCCGCATCGGGCGTAGGTGCTCTTCCCGACGCAGAGCGTGAGCACGTTGCGGGGAATGCGGAAGTATTCGACCGAGCGGGCCAGGGCGAAGGAGTTGGGGGGCACGATGCACACTTCGCCCTCGAACTCGACGAACGACTTGGGGTCGAACGCCTTGGGGTCGACCACGGCCGAGAGCGCATTGGTGAAGATCCGGAATTCCGGCGCCACCCGCATGTCGTACCCGTACGAGGAGAGCCCGAAGGAAATGACCCCCTGGCGCACCTGGCTTTCGGCGAAGGGCTCGATCATGCGGTGCTCTCGGGCCATGCGCCGGATCCAGCGGTCGGACTTGATGGACATGGGGGCGCAATATATCGGCGGCATCGAGACTTACGCCACTCGATCCGGTTGACACTCGCTTCCCCCGGCGCTAGGTTTGCGCGGTGCAAGTGAATTTTTTCACGAACTCCATGCTCCAGCCCTACGTCCCCTTCCTCATGCTGCTCGGGCTCGTCGCGATCAACGCGTTCGGGATGATCGCGGCGTCGCACCTCATCACGCGGCGGCGTCCCACCCCGGCCAAGGACACCCCCTACGAAAGCGGCATGCCGCCGCTCGGCACCGGGCACGAGCGGTTCTCGGTCAAGTTCTACCTGGTCGCGATGCTCTTCATCGTCTTCGACCTCGAGACCGTGTTTTTGATTCCCTGGGGGGCCATCTATTTCGGCGAGACCGGCGTGGGGATGGGCTTCCTGCTCGTGGAGATGGCCGTCTTCCTGGCCATCCTCGCCGTGGGATACGTGTACGTGTGGAAGCGGGGAGCGCTGGAGTGGGATTGACGGCCGCGCTGGTCGCGGCGAGGCGGGAGACATCATGAGCGAAACCCGAGCACTGGCCGCCCAGAGCCCCAATTGGCTCCTGGCTCGCTTGGACGACCTGGTCAACTGGGCGCGGGCCAACTCGCTCTGGCCCATGCCGTTCGGGACCGCGTGTTGCGCCATCGAATTCATGGCGACCGCGGCCAGCCGCTTCGACTTCGCGCGCTTCGGGATGGAACGGCAGGCGTTCTCCCCGCGCCAGGCCGACGTGCTGATCTGCGCCGGCCGGCTCCCGTTCAAGCTGGCCCCGGTGATCCGCCGGATCTACGACCAGATGCCCCAGCCCAAGTGGGTGATCTCGATGGGCGCCTGTGCCTCGACGGGCGGCATCTTCGACAACTACGCCATGGTGCAGGGCATTGACACCGTGGTGCCGGTGGACGTGTACGTGCCCGGGTGCCCGCCCCGTCCCGAGGGGCTGCTCTACGGGGTGCTGCTGTTGCACAAGAAGATCAGGGGGGAATCCCTGCGCGACTCCGGGTTGCGCGAGGAGCAACCGCTGGACGAGCGCGGCCTGCGACTCCCGCCCGAGCGGATCAACGAGATCTCCGAACCCTTCGGCAACTCGGTCCACCAGTACCGTTCGGCGTGAATCCGACCGTCGAAGCCCTGCGGGCGACCTTCGGTGACGCGATCGGCCGCGCGGCGGTGGCTCGCGACGGCGAAACCGTGGTCTACGTGCGGGCGGACCGCCTCGCCGAGGTCTTGCGGTGGCTGCACGACACCCCCGGGGAGGCGTACACCTATCTGGTGGACGTCACCGCGGTCGAGTATCGCGACCGCGAGCGCCCGCTCGAGGTCGTGTACTTCCTCCGGTCGCTGGAGCGCCGCATGGATCTCCGGGTCAAGGTCGAGCTGGAGCACGAGGGGGACCTCAGCGTGGACTCCGCGGTTCCGGTGTGGCGGGGAGCCGACTGGCTGGAGCGCGAAGTCTACGACATGTTCGGCATCACCTTCCGGGGTCACCCCGACTTGCGCCGCATCCTCATGTGGGAGACCTACGCCGAGGGGCACCCCCTCCGCAAGGACTTTCCCCTGCGGGGCCGGTTCAGCCGGGCCGAGCAGGTGCGCCAGGCCCTGAAGGCCAACCCGGAAGCCCATTACTCGATGGAGGAGTTGTCCATCGCGGAGGCGTACGAAGATCTCCCCGCCGACATGCGGGAGCGCCTGGCCCGCGGGGAGCGCGGCCGGGTGCCGGAGCCGGAATGAGCCGGCGCACGGTCGAGTTCACGCTGGCCACGCCGGGCCTCGACCCCCAGGGCCGCCCGGTCCGGACGCCGCTCACCGGCGTCCGCGACGACACCGCCGACGCCGGGACGGTCGCGGTCGAGCCCGACTTCCGGGGGGAGCACCTGCTCGTGAACATCGGCCCCCAGCATCCGGCCACCCACGGAGTGCTCCGCCTCGTGGTCGAGCTGGACGGCGAAACCGTGGTGCGGGTCATCCCGCACATCGGATACCTGCACTCCGGTTTCGAGAAGCTCGGGGAGTACCGCCACTACAATCAGATCATCCCGCTCACCGACCGCACCGATTACCTGGCACCCATGGCCAACAACGTGGGCGTGGCCCTCGCGGCCGAGAAGCTCATGGGCATCGAGATCACGCCGCGGTGCAAGGTGTTGCGGGTGATCGCCTGCGAGATGAGCCGGATCATCTCGCACCTGGTGTGGCTGGGCACCACGTCCATCGATCTGGGCGCTTTCACGCCGTTCCTGTGGGCGTTTCAGGAGCGCGAGCGGATCTACGATCTTCAGGAGATGTGGACCGGAGCGCGCCTCACCACCAGTCTGACCCGGGTGGGCGGTCTCATGGCCGACGTCCCGGAGGGGTTCGTCGAGGGACTGCGCCATTTCACGCGCACCTTCCCCCGCACGCTGGCCGAGATCGACCGGGTGCTGACCCGCAGCGCGGTCTGGGCCGGCCGCACCCAGGGGATCGGGGTCATGACGGCGGAGGAGGCGATCAACTACTCGCTCTCCGGCCCCATGTTGCGCGCCAGCGGCGTCCCGTATGACGTGCGGAAGGACAAGCCCTACCTGGATTACGATACCTACGACTTCGAGGTCCCGGTGGGCGAGCACGGCGACGTGTACGACCGGTACCTGGTGCGGCTCGAGGAATGCCACCAGGCCAACCGCATCCTGGCGCAGGCGCTGGACCGGCTGCCCGACGGTCCCATCAACGTGGACGATCCGCGGGTGATTCTCCCCCCCAAGTCGCGAGCCATGAGCGACATGGAGGCGATGATCTACCACTTCAAGCAGGTGATGGAAGGCATCCGGGCGCCGGTGGGGGAGGCGTACGTGGGCATCGAGAACCCCAAAGGCGAGTTGGGCAACTACTTCGTCTCCGACGGCAGCGCCAAGCCGGTGCGGTGGCGGATTCGCCCGCCGGCGTTCATCAATCTCTCGGCCCTCCCCAAGATGGCCGAGGGACACCTGCTGTCGGACCTGATCGCGATCAACGCGTCGGTGGACATCGTGATGGGCGAGGTGGACCGATGACCAAGGTGCGAGACGCCACGGCCCCTCGCCCCCAGGGGACCGATTACCAGCCGGTGTTCGTCGGGCAGACCCTGGAGCGGCTGCATCAGATCCTGACGCGCTACCCCACCAAGCAGGCCGCGCTGCTCCCCGCGCTCTGGCTGGTGCAGGAGGCGCACGGTTGGATCTCGGACCGTCACATGGCCGAGGTCGCCGAGGTGCTGGGGCTCACGCCAGCCTACGTCAAGGGTGTGGTGACGTTCTACACCATGTATCACCAGCACCCGGTGGGAAAGAACTTCGTGCAGGTCTGCACCACCTCGCCGTGCAACGTGTGCGGCGCCGAGGACGTGGTGCGGGCCTTCCTGGAGCACACCGGCGCCAAGGACCTCGGGGCCACCAGTCCGGACGGACGCTGGACGGTCATCGAGGTCGAATGCCTCGGCGCGTGCGGCTTCGCCACGCCGGTGCTGATCAACGACGACTTCATCGAGAGCGTGACGCCCGAGCGGGTCCCGGAGCTGGTGAGGAAGTACGGGTGAAGGAAGGGAGGGAGTAGTGGGCTATCCCCACAAGCCGCACCCGAAAGAGACGCCGGTGCTCTCGCGATACTTCGGGGAGGCCGACGCCCGCTCCTACAAGGGGTGGGTGAAGCGCGGCGGGTACGAGGCGTGGGAGCAGGCCCGGACCATGGCGCCCGCGGCCATTACCGAGCTGGTCAAGGAGTCCGGCCTGCGCGGCCGGGGCGGCGCCGGTTTTCCGACCGGACTGAAGTGGTCGTTCATGCCCCGGGAGAAGAAGGCCCCGCACTACCTCTGCGTGAACGCCGATGAGTCCGAACCCGGGACGTTCAAGGACCGCGAGATTCTGCGCTGGACCCCGCACCAGCTGCTCGAGGGGACGGCCATCGCGGCCCGGGCCATTCAGGCGGAGGTGGCCTACATCTACATCCGCGGCGAGTTCACCGAGCCGTGGGCCGTCATGGAGCAGGCGCTGGCCGAGGCCGAGCGGGCCGGGGTGTTCGGAGACCTCAAGATCTACTTGCACCGGGGCGCCGGGGCGTACATCTGCGGCGAAGAGACCGCCCTCATGAACTCGATCGAGGGCAAGCGGGGGAACCCCCGGATCAAACCGCCGTTCCCCGCGGCGGCGGGGCTCTTCGGCATGCCCACGACCATCAACAACGTGGAGACCCTCGCGGCGGTGCCGCACATCGTGAAGCGGGGCGCGGCCTGGTACAAAGCGATGTCGCTCGCCAGCCCCAAGAGCACCGGCACCAAGCTCTTCTCGGTCTGCGGCCAGGTGGCCAAACCGGGGAATTACGAAGTGGTGATGGGCTTTCCGCTGAAGGACCTGCTCTACGAGCTGTGCGGCGGCATGCGGCCGGGCCGCACCCTCAAGGCCGTGATTCCCGGGGGATCGTCGGTGCCCATCCTCACTCGGGAGGAGGCGGAGACGACGCTGCTCGACTACGAGGGGTGCGCGGAGAAGGGCACCATGCTGGGCTCGGGCGGCGTGATCGTGTTCGACGACAGCGCCGACCTGGTGTACCAGATCATGCGGCTGGCCCAGTTCTACGCCCACGAGTCGTGCGCCCAGTGCACCCAGTGCCGCGAGGGAACGGCGTGGACCACCAAGATCCTCCGGCGGATTCTCGCGGGGCAGGGGAAGCCGTCCGACCTCGACCTCCTGCTCGACCTGGCGGACAACATGACCGGCAAGACCATCTGCGTGCTCTCGGATTCGTGCGCCGCCCCGGTGGTGAGCGGCATCAAGAAGTTCCGAAACGAGTTCGAGGACTACATCGCGGGCCGCAAACGCCCGGTCGCGGCGGCGTGACCGGCCGCCCGGCGCCACACGGTCGCCCATGCCAGACGATCTCGTCACGCTGACCATCGACGACGTCGCCATCAGCGTCCCCAAGGGGACGCTGGTGATCGAGGCCGCCAAGCAGGCCGGCGTGCTGGTCCCCCATTACTGCTATCACCCGGGCCTCCCGGTGGCCGGGGTGTGCCGGATGTGTCTGGTCGAGGTGGAGAAGGCCCCCAAGCTCCAGATCGCCTGCGCCACGCCCGTGGCCGAAGGTATGGTGGTCCGCACTCAGTCGCCCGAGGCCAAGCGCGCCCGGCAGGGCGTCCTGGAACTGCTGCTCATCAACCATCCGCTGGACTGCCCCATCTGCGACCAGGCCGGCGAATGCGAGCTCCAGGACTTCGTCTTTCAGGAGGGGCGGCCGGGGACGCGGTACGCCGAGTACCCCAAGCGCTTCAACCCGGTGGAGGACTTCGGGCCCGACGTGCTCTACGTGCCCAACCGGTGCATCCTCTGCACTCGGTGCGTGCGCTTCATGGAGGACGTGGCAGGCCAGCCGGTGCTCAACGTGTCCGAGCGCGGTGACCGCGCCTACATCGGGATCCATCCCGCGGCGCGCCTGGACCATCCCTGGGCGGGGAACGTGGTGGACCTCTGCCCCGTCGGCTCGCTCCTCTCCAAGGATTTCCTGCACAAGGCGCGGGCCTGGGAGCTGGACAAGACGCCCTCGGTGTGCACCGGATGTTCGCAGGGGTGCAACGTCACGCTCGACACCCGGGACAATGTGGTGGTCCGGGTTCGGCCCCGTCCGAATCTCGAGGTCAACCGGTACTTCATCTGCGATCACGGGCGGCTGGAGTACCGCTGGATGAACCGGGGGGACCGCGTCGAGGCCCCGCTGGTGACGCAGCCGGGTCACGGCTACCGGGCGGTGGACTGGGACGAGGCGTTCGATCGCGCGCGGGAGATCCTCGGCGGCGCCCGGGGCCGCGCGGTGACCCTGGCCTCCCCCCGCGCTTCGACGGAAGCGCTGTACCTCGCCCGCCGGCTGCTCGCGGGCTTCGCGTGGACCGGCGCCGTCCGCGTCGTCGTGGGTGAGGAAGCCCCCCTCCCGGGGGTCCCCAACCTCGCGCTGCGCGCCGAGCGCGCTCCCAACCTCCGCGGCGCCGAGCTCCTGGGCTACCACCGCGACTGGACCCGGGCCCTGGAAGCCGCGGCCGATGCGGCGATCGTGCTGGTGCTCGACGATGCGACCGCCCCGGTCCGGGCGACGGGGAAGGTCGTTTACCTCGGCACCGTGATGCCCGAGACCGGCGTCAGGGCGCCGGATCTGGTGCTCCCGATCGCCAACGCCGCGGAGGAGGAGGGCACGTTCGTCAATCGGGATGGGCGCGTCCAGCGCTACTTCCAGGCCAGGACCGCGCCGGGCATGGCTCGGCCGGCCTGGTGGGTGCTGGGGGAGCTGCTGGCGGCGGCGTCGGGCGGGGACGCCCCCGGCAGCGCGGCCGCGGCGTTCGATCTTCTCGCCGCGGAGGTTCCGGCCTTCCGGGAACTGTCCTATCGGGCGCTGGGCATGACGGGCCGCCTGGTCGCCGATCCGACCGCGACGACCGCCGGAGCGCGCGCGTGACGTTCTTCCTGGTCTCCTCCGCGGTCAAAGTGGTTCTGGTCTTCACGGCCGTGATGGTGGGGGTGGCGCTCCTCACCCTCGCCGAGCGCCGGATCTGCGCCTGGATCCAGGACCGCCTGGGCCCCAACCGGGTGGGCCCGCAGGGCTTGCTCCAGCCGGCGGCGGACGGACTCAAGAACCTCCTCAAGGAGGAGACCCTCCCGCCCCACGCCGAGCGGTGGCTGTTCCTGCTGGCCCCCACGATGGCGTTCGTCCCGGCGCTGCTCACCATCGCGGTGATTCCGTTCGGCACGCCGTTCCCCACGCCGTGGGGCTTGGTGCCGCTGGTGGTCGCGGACCTGCCGATCGGCTTTCTCTACATCCTAGCGTTCGGATCGCTCGGCGTCTACGGCATCGTGCTGGCCGGTTGGTCCTCGAACAACAAGTACGCCCTCTTGGGCGGCCTCCGGGCCAGCGCGCAGATGATCTCCTACGAGATCGCGCTGGGTATGAGCACGGTTGCCGTGCTGCTGGTGGCGGGGAACGTCACGCTGTCCGACGTCGTGGCCAAGCAACAGGGCACGCTCTGGAACGTGTTTCCCCTCACCCTGGCGTACCTGATCTTCATCGTGTCCGCGTTCGCCGAGACCAACCGGCTGCCCTTCGACCTCCCGGAGGCCGAAGGCGAACTGATCGCCGGCTATCACACCGAGTACAGCGCGATGAAGTTCTCCATGTTTTACATCGCCGAATACTCGAACATGGTCACCGCCTCCGCGCTGGTGACCGCGCTCTTCTTCGGCGGCTGGGACATCCCGTTCCTCACCTGGGACAACGGCCCTCCCTTCACCGTGGGGAAGAGCCTGGCCACCCTCGCGGTCTTCACGTTCAAGGTCTTCTTCTTCCTGTTCCTCTACATCTGGGTGCGCTGGACCCTGCCCCGCTTCCGCTACGACCAGCTCATGGCCCTGGGGTGGAAGTTCCTGCTGCCGCTGGCGCTTTTCTACCTGACGACCATGGCGACCGCCATCTGGTACTTCCGCGCCCACTTGGGTTGGACCTACGACACCCGGTTCGCCCTGGCGCTCTTCGGCGTGAACCTGGCCCTGCTCGTGCCCCTGGTCTGGGTGCTGGACCGGGGCCGGATCATCCGCGGCACGGTCGCGCCGCGCGAGGCGCACCCGGGAGTGGGAGAGGAGGTGGGGTAATGCCCATCACGGTCAAGGTGGTGCGCCGACCCATCCGGGAGACCTCCTACCTCCGGGCCACGTTCCAGGGCATGGCGCTCACCTTCCGCCACCTGTTCCGGCCCAAGGTGACCATGCAGTACCCGGAGGAGAAGAGCACCGAGGAGTGGACCATCTCCGACCGCTGGCGCGGTACCCACCGCATGCTCACCGACGAACAGGGCCGGGCCAAGTGCGTCGCCTGCGGGCTGTGCCCTCAGATCTGCCCCGCCAACTGCATCAAGCTCGTCCCCGGGGAGGACGAGGAAGGGCACCGCTATCCGCTGATCTACGAGATCGACGAGTTCCGTTGCATCTTCTGCGGCTATTGCCAGGAGGTGTGCCCCGAGGAGGCCATCCACGTGGGGGTGCATTACGAGAACGCGGAGTACTCGCGCGATCGGTTCGTTTACGACCTCGAGCGGCTCTGCGCGCAGACCCACCCGGTATCCACCCTCTGGGACCCGTCGGACCCCCGAGGCGAATAGCGCATGCGGGAACCGCTCTTCTGGACCTTCGGCGCGCTGGCCGTGGCCTGCGCGATCATGTGCATCACGCGGCGGAGCCCGGTGGCCAGCGCGCTCTACCTCGTGGTGGTGATGTTCTCGCTGGCGGTGCTGTTCGTCCTCCTCGACGCCCAGTTCATCGCCGCGCTGCAAGTGCTGGTCTACGCCGGCGCCATCATGGTGCTGTTCCTGTTCGTCATCATGCTGCTCAACCTCGGCCGACCCGGCCCCAGCGACATCAAGGGGCCAGCCGGCGTGGCGGCGGCGGTGCTCCTCCCGGGGGTGCTCCTGCTCCAGCTCGCCGCCCTGGGGGGCGCGACTCCCCCCGAGGCGATCACCCTGCCGGCGGAGGCGCTGGCCACGCTCCAGCGGCAGGAGGGCGTGGTCAACGCCGTGGCCCGACCCCTGTTCGAGGAGTACCTGATCCCCTTCGAGATTACGAGCCTCCTGCTCCTGGCCGCGATCGTGGGGGCGGTGGTGCTCGCCAAGCGCCGGCTCTGATGCTCCTGGGGCCCGCCCTGGCCGTCTCGGCCCTGCTCTTCACCCTGGGCGTCGCCGGCGTCCTGCTGCGCCGCAACGCCATCGTGATCTTCATGTGCGTCGAGCTGATGCTCAACGCGGTGAACCTCACCTTCGTGGCGCTGGCCCAGCGGGTGGGCGTGGCGGGCCACGTGTTCGTCTTCTTCGTCATGGCCGTGGCGGCCGCCGAGGCCGCGGTCGGGCTCGCGATCATCCTCGCCGTCTTCCGGCACCGGGAGACGGTGGACCTGAAGAACATCGACCTCCTGAAGGGCTGATGAACCGCGCCCTGACCCTCGCCTGGCTGGCCCTCGCCCTCCCGCTCCTGGGCTTCGTGGTGAACGGGGCCCTGGCGCTGTGGGCGCCCCGGGCCAAGCGCGCGGTGTCCGTCGTGGGGGTGGGGGTGCTCGCGGCCGCGTTCGCCGTCGGCGTCGGGGTCTTTCTCGCGCTCGCCGAGACCCCCGACGCCCAGCCCGTGGTGCTCACCTACTGGTCCTGGATGCCGGTGGGGGACCTCCAGGTGGACTTCGCCCTGCAGCTCGACGCCCTCGCCGCCGTCATGCTCCTCGTGGTGACGGGGGTCGGCGCGCTCATCCACCTGTACAGCGTCGGCTACATGTACGCGGACCCGGGGTACGCGCGCTACTTCGCCTACCTCAACCTGTTCGTCTTCTTCATGCTGGTGCTGGTGCTCGGGGCGAACTTCCCGGTGATGTTCGTGGGGTGGGAGGGGGTGGGGCTGTGCTCCTATCTCCTCATCGGGTTCTGGTTCAACGAGCGGATCAACGCCGATGCCGGGAAGAAGGCCTTCATCGTGAACCGGATCGGCGATGCCGGGTTCCTGGTCGCGATGTACCTGATCTTCCAGCACACCGGGTCGCTGGATTTCCGCACCGTCTTCGAGCG
>DATLXT010000239.1:0-3294 GCA_035575475.1 Gemmatimonadales bacterium
GCCCCCGCCGTGACGCCCGCCACCACGGCGGCCTTGCCGGCCGCCTTGAGGACCCGGCCCGCCCGCTTGAGCCGTTGCTTCAACCGGCGCCGACGCGCTTCAGTCTCGGCCCGCCGGCGCGCTTCCTTGAGGAGGCGGTCGGCTTCCCGCATCGCCGCCTGGGCGGCCCGCTTGGCGCGCTGAGCCGTCCTGAGCGCAAGTGTTCGCAGTGCGTCCCCGCGTTTCGCTGGCACCGGTCCTCCGATGTTGGGAATCCCCGCGCAATATAGGCCGCCGGGACATCGGACGACACCTCAGCAGTCGCGGGTCTCCCGGCGCTCCACGAAGGCCACCTCGCGCCCCGCCCTGCCGGGCACCCGCACCACGTCCACCGGCTGGGTGAGGGCCAGCGTGACCCCGCAGCGCTCGCCCGGGGACACCTCGCGCACCGCGACGAACAGCCTGCCCTGGTCTTCGGCCACCTGCGCGATCTGGATGGCGTACCCGCCGCTCCCCCGCGAGCCCATCGCCGCCCCGATCACCAGGTCGCGGCTGAAGTCGATCGCCGGAGCGGGCGGGCGGGGTGTGATGCTCTCCTGGAGCCGGGCCCAGAAGGCGGACCAGGCAGCCTGAGTCCGGATCACCTGGCGGCCGGGTTCCTCGAAGCCGGAATAGAAGACCTGCGTTATCCGTTCGAAGGGAACCGGCTGCGCGTTGGGTGGGACCTCCGGGGCGGTCAGCAAACCGACGCGGCAAGGCCCCGGGGCGAGCAGGGCCCCGGCCAGGAGCGGTGCGACGCGGCGAAGCAACGCCATGCCTTCCTCGCGAGCGGGTTCATCCCCTGATACCCCGCCACGCCCCGGCTCGTCACGGGACCAGGACGGCGGCGCCGCGCACCCGGCCCTCCCGCAGCGCCCGGAGCGCGTCGTTGGCCCGTTCCAGCGGGTAGGGCTCGATGGTCGTGCGCACGGGGATGCGCGGCGCCAGCGCCAGGAACTCGCGGCCGTCCTTTCGAGTGAGGTTCGCCACCGAGCGGATCACCCGCTCGCCCCAGAGCCATTGGTACGGGAATCCCGGCACGTCGGTCATGTGGATTCCGGCGCAGACCACCGTGCCTCCTTTCACCACCGCGCGGAGTGCGGTGGGAACCAGCGCACCCACGGGCGCGAAGATGATGGCGGCATCGAGCGGCGCGGGCGGTGGCTCGTCGGAGCCGCCCGCCCACTCGGCCCCGAGCTCCCGGGCGAACGCCTGGCCGGGCCGGTCCCCGGGCCGGGTGAACGCGAACACCCGCCGGCCCTGGAACCGCGCCACCTGGGCCACCAGGTGAGCCGCCGCCCCGAAGCCGTAGAGACCCAGGCGCTCCCCCTCGCCCGCCAGCACCAGCGCCCGGTAGCCGATCAACCCCGCGCAGAGCAGCGGAGCCGCGGCGGCGTCGCCGTACTCCTCCGGCAGGCCGAAACAGAACCGCGCCTCGGCCACCGCGTACTCGGCATAGCCGCCGTCGAGCTGATAGCCGGTGAATCGGGCGCGGTCGCACAGGTTTTCGCGGCCCGACCGACAGTACCCGCAGGCGCCGCAGGTCCAGCCCAACCAGGGCACGCCCACCCGGTCTCCGGGCGCGAACTCACGCACCTCGCCGCCTGCCGCCACCACCCGCCCGACGATCTCGTGGCCCAGGACCAGGGGCAGCTTGGGATTCGGGAGTTCCCCGTCCGCCACGTGCAGGTCCGTGCGGCAGACGCCGCAGGCGGCGACGCGCACCAGGACCTGGCCCGGTCCCGGCTCGGGGGCCGGCAGGTCGGCGGGGCGCAGCGGCCGGCCCGGGGCCTCGAGCAGCAGGGCGCGCATGTCAGCGCGGGGCCGGCTCCGTTTTCCAGAAGTCGATGCCGCCGGCCATCTGCCCCACGTCCACCGCGGCCACGCGCGCCCGGGCGCCGAGATCGACGATCTCGACCGTTCCCGGCTCCGAGCCGATCCCTTCGACGGAGACGAACGCGTAGCGGTCGTCGGGAGAAACCGCCACGCCGTGCACCACTCGCCGGATCGTTTCCACGCGGGCGGCCTCCCGGCCGGTTGCCAGATCGAAGACCGACACCGAGCGGCCCCGCTTGTTGGTGGCGAGGAGGAGCCGTCCGTCGCGCGTGACCGCGAGGTTATAGACCCCGTCGCCGGCCGGGAAGCGGCGGCTCACCCGCCAGGTCTCGGTGTCGAGCTCCAGGATCTGGTTCGACTTGTTGCAGGCGACGTAGAGCCTGGCACCGTCGGCCGATGGCTGTACCCAGGTCGGGGAGCAGGACGGGGCGTGGTGCGTGGCGCGCGGTGAGTGCAGGGGCGGTGCGGGCCCCTGCCTGGGAGGCAGCCCCGCGAAGCCCTGCTCCGAACCCCCGGCTACCCGGAACGACCGCGCCACCTCGAACGTGCGCGCGTCGATCTCGACCACCAGGTCATCCATCATGCACGCCGAGTACTGCCGGGTGCCCTGCGGGTTGAGGCGCGAGCCGTGGGGCATCACGCAGGTGGGGATGCGGGCCAGCTCGAGCATCGAGTCGGTGGCCACGACCGACACCGACGAGGGGACCGGGTCGCCGTGCAGATTGAAGTTCACGACGAAGGCGAAGGCGCCGTCGGGGGTGAGCTGGAGCGTGGCGGGAAACCGGCCCAGCTCCGTGCGGCCCAGCGGGCGGCCGGTTCGGGCGTCGAGCTTCCAGAGGTAGCCGTTGGGGTTGCCGTGGGCGGTGGAGACGAACAGGAACCGCCCGTCGGGCGACACCGCGAGGCCGTGCGGCCCGTCGGGGCCGGTCGGCAAGAGGCCGATCGGCATCTCGCGCTCGACCCGGGCCGCGGGCCCGCCCGGCGCGTCCGGGCTGAACCGGACCAGCGAAATCCGGTCGGCCGCTTCGGCCGCCACGAAGACGAAATAGTCGGTGCGCTGGGCCGCCAGCGGCGGGATGGCCGCGAGGGCCAGCGTCGCGAAGGTAAACGCGATTCTCATGCGCCTCGATCTCCCCGGACGGGCTGGGTGGGGGTACATTTGGGAATCTAACCTTCCGACTTCGGGATTCGCTCATGCTTCTGCCTGGTCTCGTCGCGATCCTCGGGGCTGCCCAGCAGGCTCCGGCGCAGCAGCCGCCCCAGCTCACTCCCTCGCCCATCGCCGAGGTGATTGTTACCCCGAACGGGGGTACGCTCGTCCCCGGCGACACGCTCCGCCTTTCCGCCGAGGCCCGCGACTCGGCGGGCCGACCGGTGCCCAACGCCCGCATCCGGTTCTTCGCGGGCGGCGGCTTCTTCGAGGGCTCGGTGGACACCACG
>DATLXT010000240.1:0-2601 GCA_035575475.1 Gemmatimonadales bacterium
TCATGATCGTCCCCTTCGGGGCCGACAGTTTCGGCGAGGCGCTGCGGATGGGCGTCGAGGTGTTCCACGCGCTCAAGAAGGTACTCGCCAAGCGGGGGCTCTCGACCGCGGTGGGAGACGAGGGCGGCTTCGCGCCCGATCTCCCCAACGACGAGGCGGCGCTGGAGGCGTTGATGTCGGCCATCGAGTCGGCGGGCTTTGCGGCGGGCAAGGACGTGGGGATCGCGGTGGACGTGGCGGCCACCGAGCTCTATCAGGACGGCGCCTACGTTTTCAAGAAGAGCCGGGCGGGGAGCAGGTCGGCCGACGGGATGCTGGAGCTCTACAAGACCTGGCTCGAGCGGTATCCCATCGTCTCGATCGAGGACGGGCTGGCCGAGGACGATTGGGCGGGTTGGGCCAAGCTCACGCAGGCGCTGGAGGCGCGGGTCCAGCTGGTGGGCGACGATGTCTTCTGCACCAACATCGAGCGGCTGGCGCGGGGGATCGAGGAGGGCGTGGCCAACGCGATCCTGATCAAGGTGAACCAGATCGGCACGCTGACCGAGACGCTCCAGTGTGTGGACGTGGCGCGGGCCAACGGGTACAACGTGGTCATTTCCCACCGCTCGGGCGAAACCGAGGATACCTTCATCGCCGATCTGGCGGTGGCGACCGGGGCGGGGCAGATCAAGACCGGGAGCGCCTCGCGCACCGATCGGGTGGCCAAGTACAACCAGCTCCTGCGGATCGCGGAGGAGCTGGGCGACGTGGCGCGGTTTCCCGGCCGGGACATGTTCGCCTTGTGAGCCGGGCGCGGGTGATCGGCCTGGTGGCCGCGGGGGCGCTGGCGCTCTTCGCCCTGCTGGGAGGCGAGTACAGCACGCTGGACTGGGTGACCCTGCGGCGGGAGCTGGCCCTCGAGCGGGCCGCGCTGGCCGAGCTCCGGGCGGAGATCGATTCGCTGAGCCGGCTGGTGCGGGCGCTCGAAACCGATCCCGTGGCGCAGGAGCGGGCGGCGCGGGAGGAGTTCGGGATGATTCGGGACGGGGAACTGCTCTACCGGCTGGTGCCGGCGAAGTAAGCGAACGGGGCTGTTCCCCGGTCCCATCCACTACCGCGGCGGCCCCGGTGTCGGTAGGATTTGGCCTTACGGCGGCGTAGCTCAGCTGGTTAGAGCAGCGGAATCATAATCCGCGGGTCGTCGGTTCGAGTCCGACCGCCGCTACTTGTTGTTCGACGACTGGGCAGCGCCGCTCACCCGGCGAGCAGGAACCACCCTCCCGCCCCCAACAGCACCGCCTCGATGATGAGGGTGAACACCCGGGTCGGCAGCCGGTCCACGATCTGCTTTCCGAGAAACGATCCGGTGATCATGACCGGTCCCAGCGCGAGCCCCACGGCGACCGCATGCGGCGAAAGCACCGACGCGCCGTGATAGGCGATGAGCTTGAACACGTGCATCACGACGGTCGCCAGGGCTTCGGTGCCGATGTAGGCGCCTTTCGCCAGGCCCGCCGCGAGGAAAAAGGGTGCCATCAGCGGCCCGACGCTGCCGACCAGGGCGGAGAGGAAGCTCGACGCGGCTCCTAGGGGGGCGAACGCGCGCCGGGAAAGCCGCGGCACCGGGCCGCCGCCCCGATGCCGCCAGAGCACGGTGGCGATCAGGAAGGCGCCGACCAGACGGCGTAGCCAGGGGAGGGGGGCCGCGGCGAAGAGCGCGCCGCCCGCGAGCGCCGCCGGCACGGCGCCGAGGGCGAACCAGCCCACCACCCGCACATCCAGCTCTCGGCGGTTGAACCACACCCGACTGCCGTTCCCCAGGAGTTGCGCCACGGTCAGGAGGGGGATCGCGTCCCGCACCCCGAACGCCGCCACCAGGGCAGGCAGAAGCACGGCGGCCCCGCCGAACCCCGCCACGGCAGCGAGGGTGCTGGCGACCAGCGCGGCGACGGCGACCAGGGCTATGGCGTCCACGGAGTGCGCCCCGGGGTCAAGCGCCGGTCAGGGACGGCGCCCCGAAGCCGCCCGCTTCGACCTGGAGCACCGCCTCGAGGCGCCGACAGGCGTTCAACAGCCGATCCACTCGGGCCACCGCCGCCCCGACCGCTGCGTGGCCCGCCGCGCGCCGCTCTCGCGCGCTGTCGAGGGCGTGCCTCGCGAGGTCCGCGAGCCCGCGCACGGCGGCCGCGATCTCCCCTTCGAAGGTTCGGCGGGCATCGGCCGCGGCCAGCCAGATCTCGCTGGTGACGCGGGTCGCGTTGCGGCGCGCCCAGTCGGCGAGCTGGGCGGAGAGCCGCCGCTGCAGCCGGACCCGGTACGTCCCCTCGGGGAGGAGCGTTGCGAGCAGGCCTTCGAGCGCGGGGGTGAGGTCCATGGCTGCCGTCTCCGGGTCCGGCGCGAAGTAGTACTCGGCCGACGGGGCAAACCGCGGCGACGGCGGGTCCGGCGCCGGTTGGGCACCGAGGGCATCGGCGGCGGCCTCGGCCACCGCATCCAGCAGGCGCCGCGCCTCGTCCGTGAACTGGCGGGCGATCGCGGTCTGGCGCTGGTCCACCCAGGGGAGGAGCTCCTGCTCCCAGGCGAGGAGGCGCCGCTCCAACGCGTGCCACGCCTCCGCGC
>DATLXT010000241.1:0-4990 GCA_035575475.1 Gemmatimonadales bacterium
TCTCCCACCAGCGACACCGACTGGGCCCGCGGCGCCAGCAGGAGGAACTGGAAGGCCGCGGGCTCGGCGCGCGGCTCCGGCCGCACCCCGGGGCGCAGCAACAGGAGGGCCGCGATCCCCGCGGCGGCCACGCCGGCGAGCGGCGGGAGGGGAACGCGGCGGGGTGTCGCCAGCCAGCGTCCGAGCGCCACCAGCGCGCCGGGCCCTCCCGCTCGCGGCGCCGGCAGAGCCGCGATCGCTTCCATCACCCGACGCTCCAGCGTCGGGTCCATGGGTACCGGCTGTTTCAAGTGCCGGGCGATCCGTTCGACGATCTCGTCGTGTCCCTCAAACACGCTCGGCCTCCCGCAGTAAAGCGCGCAGCTGGTCGCGGGCGCGCTTCACCCGCATCTTCAGCGCCGAGATGCCGGCCCCGGTGAGCTGGGCCATCTCCTCGTACTCCAGTTCTTCCACGTACTTGAGCAGAAAGGCTTCGCGGTGCTCGGGCGTGAGGCGCGCCAGCGCCCACCGCACCAGCTCGTCCCACTCGGCCCGCTCCACGCCGCTGGGCACGCCCGGCCCGTCCAGCGCGGCGTCGTCCCGCACGAACAGCCGCCGCCGCCGGGCCGCGCGGGCACCGGCCGTCCGGCAGCGATTCACCAGGATGCCGTACAACCAGGCGCCGAAGCGGTCGGGATCCTCGCACCGCGCCAGCGAGCGGTAGGCCCGCACGAAGGTGTCCTGCAACACCTCTTCGGCGTCTTCCCGGCTCCCCAGCATGTGCAGCGCGTAGCGCCCCAGCCGGTCCCGGTGCCGAGCCACCAATCCGGCATAGGCCGCCGTGTCGCCCCCCAGGACCCGCCGGATCAGATCCGCGTCGCCCGGCCCCACATCGGGTATACCCATCGGGTCTCCCTCACGTCACAGTTTACACCGACCGTCGCCGGTTTGTGACGCCCTCGAACGACGCCGGGTCTCCCTCGCCGGAGCCGCCCCATGCTCCGGAGGAGGAAGAGAGGTCACCATGAGTCCCAGGTTGATCACCGCGCTCGTGGCGGCGCTGCTCGGGGGAGGGGCGAGCGGCGGCTGCTACGAAGACGACATCCTCACCGAGTCGTTCGACGGCTCGGTGACCGTGATTCCGTCGAGCGCAGTGCTCGCGGTGGGCGACACCTTGCGATTCCGAGCGGAACTGCGCGACGCGGAGGGCAACCCGCTGAGCGGCCGAGCGGTCTCGTGGCACTCGACCGACACGATCGTGCTCCGGATCACCGGGGAATCGGCGGAGCACGCCACCGTGCGCGCCGTGGCGCGCGGCGCCGCGCGGCTCCGTGCCACCAGCCAGGGCGCGACCGGCGAGGCCTGGGTCACGGTGAACTGACCCGAGGCGTTAGCTTTCGGGACGTGCCGCAACCGCCCCGCTCCCGACCCCGCCACCACCTCCCCGGCGGCGGCTTTCGCAACCCCTGGCTCGACGGCGTCCCCGGACGCTTCACCGGCCTCCTCAGGTGGCTGGTGATCGAGCGGCTGACCAAGGGCCGGCCGCCCCAGCCGGACCCGTCGGCGTTCCCCCGGCGTACGCCGGAGTTCCCCGCGCCCCGCGCCGGGCGGGACGAGCTGGTGCTCACCTGGGTGGGGCACGCCACCTTTCTGGTCCAGATCGGCGGCCTGAATCTGCTCACCGATCCGGTGTGGAGCCAGCGCGCCTTTCCGGTGCAATGGGCGGGCCCGCGCCGGCTGGTGCCGCCGGGCATCGCCTTCGACCGTCTGCCGCCGATCGACGCGGTCCTCCTCTCGCACAACCACTACGACCACCTGGATGCCGGCACCGTGCGGGCCCTGGCACGCCGGCACCCCGACCTCCGATGGCTGGTGCCGCTGGGGGTGGGGTCGCTGCTCCGCCGGCTGGGCGCTCGGCGGGTGACCGAACTCGACTGGTGGGAGGAGACCCGGGTGGACGAGCTCCAGGTGGGGTGCACGCCGGCCCAGCACTTCAGCGCCCGCGGCCCGCTGGACCGGAACCGCACGCTCTGGTGCGGCTGGAGCATCGCCGCCCCCGCGCGGCGGGTGTTCTTCGCCGGCGACACGGGGCTCCACCCGGAGTTCGCCGCGATCGGCGACCGGTTCGGCCCTTTCCACGCCGTGCTCCTGCCGGTGGGCGCCTACGAGCCCCGCTGGTTCATGCGGCCGGTGCACCTCGACCCCGAGGAGGCGCTGGAGGCGTTTCGCGCCCTGCACGCCGCCCGCCCGCCGCTCCCGGGGAAGCGCGTGGTGATGGTCCCGATGCACTGGGGCACGTTTCGGCTCACCGACGAGCCGATGGACGAGCCGCCCGGCCGCACCGCGCGGGCCTGGGCCGCCGCGGGGCTCGATCCCGCCGACCTCTGGATCCTGGCTCACGGGGAAACCCGGCGGCTCTGACCGCCCGCGCGCCTCACGCGGTGCCCGCTCACTGGCGCGTCGTTCAGGGCGCGCTAGTTTCGCCCCACACTCTCACCCCAGAGGTGCCAGTTGCGACTCCGCTCCTCCCGATCCCTCCCGGTCCGTCTCGGTCCGTCACTGTGCGGGCTCCTGCTGGCGTGCGGTCCCGCTCGGCCGGCGCCGGTGACTCCGGCCTCCGAGCCGGTCCGCTACCTGCCCGAGCAGGTCGCCCTGATCGCGCCGCCCGCGGGCGAGCGGGACTGGCGGGCGCTGGGCAACGAAGCCGCCCGGCTCCTCTCGCAGTATCTCCGGATCAACACCACCAATCCTCCCGGCAACGAGATCGAGGCGGCGCGCTGGCTGGCCGCGGTGTTGCGGCGCGAGGGGATCGAGGCCCGGATCTTCGAACCCCGGCCGGGCAAGGCCAACCTCTACGCCCGGCTGCCCGGCGACGGCAGCGCCCGCCCCCTGATTCTGCTGAATCACATGGACGTGGTGCTGGCGAGTCCGGAGTTCTGGACCGTTCCGCCGTTCAGCGGCGAGATCCGGGACGGGGCGGTGTGGGGGCGCGGCGCGCTGGACATGAAGGGCGAGGGCATCGTCCAGCTCATGACGATGCTGATTCTCAAGCGCGCCCAGGTCCCGCTCAAGCGGGACGTGATCTTCCTCGCCACGGCGGACGAGGAAGTGGGGCAGGGGGTGGGAGCGCAGTGGATGGTGGAGCGCCAGCGCGCCCTGATTCAGGACGCCGAGTTCCTGCTGAACGAGGGCGGCACCATCCGGCGGGGCGAGGGCGGGAAGGTCGAGTACGTGGGGATCGGGACGACCGAGAAATCGCCGTTCTGGCTGGACTTCGAAGCCCGCGGCACGGCCGGGCACGGCTCCCGCCCCACGCCGGACAACCCGGTCCACCGGCTGGTGCGGGCGCTCGCCCGGGTGGCGGACTACGAGACGCCGCTCGTGGTCACCCCCACGGTGGAACGGTACTTCCGGGACCTCGTGCGGGTGGAGCCGGACTCGGCGCGCCGGAGCTGGTACCGGGACATTCGCGCGGCCCTGCGCGACCCCCAGGCCGCGCGCGCCATCACCGGTGATCTCTACTACAACGCCATCCTGCGCAACACCATCACCATCACCGGCCTCCAAGGAAGCGACAAGACCAACGTGATCCCGCCGGTGGCCCGGGCGGCGGTGGACGTCCGGCTCCTCCCCGGCCAGGAGCCGCGGGCGTTCCTCGAGGAGCTGCGCCGGGTGGTGAACGACACGGCGATCACGATCCGGCCGCAGGGGGTCAACTGGCCCGCCACTGAAAGCGGGGTCGATACCGAGCTCTACCGGGCGGTGGTCGAGGCGGCCGGCGTGCTGGCGCCCGACGCGCTGGTGACGTCCACCATGCTGGCGGGCTTCACCGACAGCCACTACTTCCGGCGGCTCGGGATCGCGAGTTACGGCGTCGCCCCTTTCCCGCTCACCCCGGAGGACTCGCGAGGCGTGCACGGGAACGACGAGCGGGTGAGCCTCGAGGCGCTCAACTTCGGGGTGCGATTCTACTACGAGATCGTCCGGCGGGTGGCGGGGAAGTGACGTAGGGAACGCGCCCGATGGGAGCCCTGTTGCGCCGCTGGGGCGGGTTCGCAGGCGGGCCGCTCCTGGCCCTCCTGGTGCTGGCCGTGCCCGGGGACCTGCCCGATCCGGCGCGCCGGGTGGCCGCGCTCACGGCGTGGATGGCGGTCTGGTGGCTCACCGCGGTGGTGCCGCTCGCGGCCACGGCCCTCCTGCCGCTGGTCGTCTTGCCCCTGGTGGGGATCGGCCGGGTCGAGCAGGTGGCCGCCGCCTACGCCGACCCGATCATCTTTCTCTTTCTCGGCGGGTTCTTTCTGGCGGCGGCCAGCGAGCGCTGGGGCCTGCACCGTCGGCTGGCGCTGGGCACCATCGCCCTGGTCGGCGCCGAGGCGCCTCGGGTGATCCTGGCCGTGATGCTGGCCACGGCGTTCGTGAGCATGGGGATCTCGAACACCGCCACCGCGGCGATGATGCTGCCCATCACCCTGGCGCTGATCGAGCTGGCCCGCCGGGAGGCGCCCGACCGAGCGGGACCGTTCGCCACGGCGCTGGTGCTGGGCATGGCCTACGCGGCGTCGATCGGCGGCGTCGCCACGCTGATCGGGACGCCGCCCAACGCCATCTTCGCCGCCTCGGCGGGAACGCTCCTGGGCCGGCGGGTGGGATTCGCGGAATGGATGGCGGTGGGCGTGCCGGTCGCGGCCCTCATGCTGGTCGCCTGCTGGCTGCTCTTGGTTCGGGTGCTCTTCCCGGTGCGGGGCCCGCTGGGCGGCGTGGCCCAGCTGGTCGAGCGCGAGCGGAGCGCGCTGGGGCCCTGGAGTGCCGGCGCCCGGGTGACCGTCGCGGTGCTGGGGCTCGCGGCGCTGGCCTGGGTCCTGCGCGAGCCCAAGCAGGTGGGCGAGGTCACGATCCCCGGGGTCGTGGACTTCCTCCCGGGACTGTCCGACGCGGGGATCGCGGTGGGGGCGGCGCTGCTTCTGTTCGTGTTCCCGGTGTCCCTGGCCCAGCGGCGGTTCGCGCTGGACTG
>DATLXT010000242.1:0-6374 GCA_035575475.1 Gemmatimonadales bacterium
GGGGCGACGGGGGGGAGGGGGGGGAGGGGGGGAAGGGGGGCGCGGCGCTCCCGCCTGCGGCGCGGCGCCTCCTTTCCGCTTCCCGCTTCCCGCGTCTCCGCTCTCACCAGACCCGATCCACCAGCGCGCCCAGGAACACGAGGATGCTGACCAGCCCGTTGGCGGTGAAGAACGCCGCGTCCAGCCGGGATAGATCGTCGGGCTTCACCAGCTGGTGCTCCCAGGCGATGACTCCGGCGCCCAGCGCCACGCCCGCGTAGTAGGGGCCGCCCAGAGCGGCCCCGGCGCCGACCCCCACCAACGCCAGGATCGCCGCCCCATGCAGCAGCTTGGCGGCCCGAATGGCGCGCGGCCGGCCCAGTCGCACCACCAGGGAGCGCAGGCGCTCGGCGCGGTCGAAGTCTTCGTCCTGGAGGGCGTAGAAGACGTCGAACCCGGCGACCCATGCCGTGACTGCCGCCGTCAGCGCGAGCAGGACCCACCAGGGCTCGCTCCACGTCCCCGCCACCGCCAGGTAGCCGCCCACCGGCGCGATCGCCAGCGCGAGCCCCAGCCAGAGATGGGTCCAGCTGGTGAAGCGCTTGGCGTAGCTGTAGGTCGCGATCCAGAGGAGCGCCGGCAGGGAGAGCCCGCCGCAGAGCGGGTTCAGCACCCAGGAGGCGGCCACGAACCCCGCGGCCGCCAGGAGCACCGCGACCCAGGCCTCGCGCAGCGTCAGGCGTCCGGTCACGAGCTCGCGGCCGCGGGTGCGCGGGTTGCGGGCGTCCAGGTCCCGGTCCGCGATGCGGTTGAACCCCATGGCGACGAACCGCGCGCAGGTAAACGCCAGCACCACAAGCGCGACCGTCCCCCCGGTCACGGGATACCGATACGACGCCACGATCACGCCCAGGAGCGCGAACGGCAAGGCGAACAGCGTGTGGGGCAGCTTCACGAAGTTCGCGTACCGCACGAGGCGGCTGTCGCCGCCGAACGTCTGGCCTTCGCGAGGCTCCGCCCTACCGCCCCAGGTCAATCCCCAGCTCCTTCCACATGGCATCCACCTTCCGCTTCGTTTCCGGATCCATCACGATCGGGTTCGGCCATTCGCGGGTGAAGCCTTCCTCTTTCCATTTGCGGGTCGCGTCAATCCCCATCTTGGAGCCGAAGGTGAATCCGCGGCTCGAATGATCCAGCACGTCGATCGGCCCCATGGTGAACCGCACGTCCCGCTCCGGATCGATGTGATTCAGCGCCACCCACCACGCCTCCTTGGGATCGCGGACGTTCACGTCCTTGTCCAGTACCACGATCACTTTGGCCAGGCTCATGAGCCCCTGCCCCCAGAGCCCGTTCATCACCTTGTACGCGTGGCCCGGGTACTGCTTGTCGATGCTGACGAACACCAGGTTGTGGAAGATGCCCTCGGCCGGCATGTGCAGATCCACGATCTCCGGCATGGTGAGCTTCAGGAGCGGCAGGAAGATGCGCTCGGTGGCGTGGCCGAGGTAAAAGTCCTCCATGGGCGGCCGGCCCACGATGGTGTGCGGCCAGACGGGTTCGCGCCGCATGGTCACCGCCGTGACGTGCACCTTGGGATAGTAGTCGGCCAGCGAGTAGAAGCCCGTGTGGTCGCCGAACGGTCCCTCCAGGACCAGCGGCTCGCGCGGGTCCACGTATCCCTCGATCACGATCTCGGCCTCGGCCGGAACCTCGAGGTCGCTGGTGACGGCCCTGACGAGCCGCACCGGCTCGCCCCGCAGGAATCCGGCGAACAGGAACTCGTCGATGGAGGGCGGGAGCGGGGCGGACGCGGCGTACACGCTGGCCGGGTCGCCGCCCAGGGCGATGGCCACGGGCATGGTCTCGCCCCGGGCCGCCATGGCGCGCCAGTGGGCGGCGCCCACCTTGTGCCGCTGCCAGTGCATCGCCGCCTCGTTGCGCCCCAGAACCTGGACCCGATACATCCCGACGTTCCGCACCCCGCTCTCGGGGTCGCGCGTGATCACCCCGGCCAGCGTGATGTAGGGACCGCCGTCCTCCGGCCAGCACACCGGCGCCGGCAGCTCGGCGAGGTCCACCTCCGCCTCCCGGAGCACGACCTCCTGACAGGGCGCCCGGCCGCTCACCGCGCGGGGCGGGAACTTCGCCACTTCGGCGAGCTTGGGCAGCATCGCCAGCTTGCCCAGGAGGCTGTCCGGCACCTTGAGGTGCAGCAGCTCGGCAATCCGGTCGCCGATGTCGTCCAGGCGCTCGACCCCCAGCGCCAGCGCCATGCGCCGCTCGGAGCCGAAGAGGTTGACCGCCACCGGATACCGGGAGTCGCGGCCCGAGACCAGCGTGGGGCGCTCGAAGAGGAGCGCCGGCCCGCCGCCGGGAGCCTTCATGCAACGGTCGGCGATCTCGGTGATCTCGCGGTCCACCGATACCGCTCGCCGCACCCGCACCAGGTCCCCGGCCGCTGCGATGGCGGCGATGAACTCCCGCAGGTTATCGAGTGCCATGATGGATGGCGCAGATCCCGCCGGTGAGCAGTTCGAAGGCCACGTCGCGAAACCCCGCCGCCCGGAGATGCCCGGCCAGCCCGTCCGGGTCGGGAAAACTCAGCACCGACTCTGGCAGATAGGTATAGGCGTCTCTATGTTTGGACACCGCGCGGCCGATGGCGGGGAGGATGCGGCGAAAATAGAAGAGATAGGCGGCCCGGAGCGGCCCGGAACGCGGGGTCGCGAACTCGAGCACCACGAACCGGGCCCCGGCCTTGAGCACGCGCGCCACCTCGGCGAACCCCCGGTCCAGGTCGGTCAGGTTCCGCACGCCGAAGGCCACCGCGGCCCCGTCGAAACAGGCGTCGGGAAAGGGCAGCGCCAGGGCGTCGCCCGCCACCGGCACCGTGCGCGGCGCCTTGGCGCGGCCCAGGCGGAGCATCGGGACCACGAAGTCGAGGCCGAGCACGCGCCCGCGAAACCCCGGGGCCCGCGCCAGCGCCGCGGCGAGATCCAGGGTCCCGGCGCAAAGATCGAGATAGGTGCCGTCCGGGCGCGCCTCCCAGCCTAGGCGCCGGACCGCCCGCCGCCGCCAGCGGCGGTCCACGTTGAGGCTCAGAAGATGGTTCAGGAAATCGTAGCGCGGCGCGATCGCCGTGAACATGCGGCGCACGTAGGCCCGTTTCGCGTCGCCAGCGTCGGGACCGATCACCTCCGAGACAGGAGACGGCGCCATAGGCGCGAAAGATAGGCCGTCCGACCTTCGGGGCGCCAGCGATCAGGAGATCGTCGAACGCGCCCGCCAGGGACAGGAGCCCGCCTTCCGCGAACTGGTACGCCGCTACGAGCGCCCGGTGTTTTCGCTCATCTACCGCATGGTGCGCGACCGCGCGCTGGCCGAGGACCTGGCGCAGGAGACCTTCGTCAAGGTGCTCAACGGGATTCGCTCCTACCGTCCCGAGTTCAAGTTCTCATCGTGGATCTTCAAGATCGCGAACAACGCGGCCATCGATCATCTCCGCCGCAAGGAACTGGACACGCTCTCGCTCGACGGCTCGCCCCTGGCCGCCACCCCCGACGAGTCAGAGGCCACCGCCCTCCAGGTGGGAGCCCGGCAGGAAAGTCCGCTGGACGAAGTCGAAGCGCGGGAACTGGGCGGCGCCATCGAGCGCGCCATCGGGCGGCTGCGCCCCGAATACCGGGCCTGCATCCTGTTGCGGCACGTGGAAGGGTACTCCTACGAGGAGATCGCCCGCACCCTGGATCTCCCCCTGGGCACGGTGAAAACCTACATTCACCGCGCCCGCAACGAGTTACGGCACTACCTGGAGGACCGTCGGGAATGAAACCCCCATTCCGGGAACCCCGTAGGACCTGATATCATGGCCACCGACCTTCACCTCACCCCGGACGAGCTGGAACTCTGGGCTCAGGGCTTGCTCTCGGCCGGCCGGACCATGCACCTGGCCGACTGCGCCGAGTGCCGGGTCGCGGCGGAACGCGAGCGCAAGCTGTTCCTGGAGCTGGCCCAGCTCCCCCGCTTCGCGCCGGAGGCCGGCTTCGTCGACCGGGTGCTGGCCAAGGTCAGGATCCCGACGCCGTCGGGGGACTACCGGGTCTGACCCAACGGACCGGGGTTCCCACCCCGACGCCCAGCCGCCGAGCGGCGCTTCCTTCCCGCACCGCGATCTCCACCGTAGCGCCGCTGCCGACAAACGCCACCAGTTCACCGCGTTCCACATCGGCGAAGGTTCGGCGCAGCGGGCCCACATCGGTGTCCCCGACGACCACGCGCCCGCCGGGGCCGAGGCGCTCGCCGGGCAGATTCGAGACCAGCGTCCCGAACCGATCCACGTAGATCACCTCGCCCGCCCAGGCGCTGCCGTCGCGGCGGGGCGAGGGCATGGGGACCCGGACCGGGTCCCTCACCACGGGCCCCAGGTCGCCCAGCGCCGCCCCCACGGCCAGCCGGGCCGCCGCGGGGGCGAACACGTCCCGGCCGTGAAAGGTCGCGGAGGCATCGGCCGGGACCGGCAACGCCACGAACTCGGCGTCCGCCGGCAAGGGCGACAGGAGTCCGTTGTCCGGGGCCACGAAGAAATGCCCCCCTGCCCGGGCGGCCAGCGCCCGCCGCGCGGTGCCGACGCCGGGGTCCACCACCGCCAGGTGCACCGTCCCTCGGGGAAACCGGTGCCAAACGCGCGACAGGATGAAGCTCGCCGCCCGGACATCGCCGGGCGGGACCTCGTGGGACACGTCCACCAGGGTCACCCCCGGGGCCCGGGTGAGCAGGACGCCTTTCACCTCGGCCACGTAGCTGTCGGCCAGCCCGAAGTCGGTCAGCAGGGTGATGACGGCGGTCACGGAGCGGGTTCCGGGACCTCCTCGAGGAATCGTCGAAAGACCGGGTTCTCGGGGTACCGTTGGGCCAGGCGCAGCACGTAGCCACGGGCCTCGCGCTCCAGCACCGCCCGTCCCGCGCGGTCGCGCGCCGCCTCGCGCACCAGCGCCGACGCCAGGACCCAGGTCGCCTCGACCTGCGCCAGGTCGCCGTCCTGCGCGGCCCGCCGCAGGTAGCGAATGCCCCGCTCGGCGTCGCCCGACCCGAGCCCGATCAACCTGGCGAAGAACCGCGCCAGCGCTCCCACCCGAGCCAGTCCGTAGTCGTAGAGTCCCAGGCCCAGGTAGCAGTCGGCGCGCGACGAATCCGCGGCCAGAACGCGGCGATACCGATCCCGCATGGCCTTGGCGTCCCGGGCGGCCCCCAGCACGTTGCCGTGCAGCTCCCGCTGGCGGGCCCGGTAGCCGTGGGCTGTGGCCAGCCAGAAGGTGTCCGCCCCCACTCGCGCCCGGTGGATCGCCGCATCCAGGAGCGAGTCGATCCGCTGTCGCTCGAACTGCTCGTCTTCCAGCGCCTCCGCCCACCAGATGTAGGCGCCGGCCTCGAAGATCAGCGGTGCGGGATCCATGGTGTCGGCCGCCGCGAGGCCGGCGAAGTAGCGGGCGGCGGCCTCGAACCGGCCGGCATACAGCGTATCCAGTCCGGTGCGGAGATCGGCCCGCTCGCGGGCCGCTGGGCTCTGGAGCGCGAGAACGACGGCGGCGAGCAGCCGCACGTCAGGGGGCGACGCTCTTGGGGGCCGGGCTCAACTGCTCCCGCACCGCGCGGGCCAGCTCCCTGAGCGCCGCGCCCGCGGGCGACTGCGGTTCCGCCACGACGATCGGGCGGCCCGCATCGGCCAAGTCGGGCACGCCCGCCTGGAGCGGAATCTGGGCCAGCAGCGGAACGCCCAGCTCCCGGGCCAGGCGGTTCCCGCCGCCGGCGAGGAAGATCTCCGACCGGCCGCCGCAATGAGGACACACGTAGTGGCTCATGTTCTCCACCACCCCGAGGATCCTCACACCGACCCGCTCGAACATCTTGGCGCCCCGCAGCGAGTCGCCCACCGCGACCTCCTGCGGCGTCGTCACGATGAGGGCCCCGTGGATGTGCGCCGTCTGCGCCAGGGAGAGCTGGGCATCGCCGGTGCCCGGAGGCAAATCCACGATGAAGTAGTCCAGCTGGCCCCACGCCACGTCGCGCAGAAACTGCTGGATGATTTTCATGATGATGGGCCCGCGCCAGATGGCGGGCGCGTCGCGCTCGACGATGAGGCCCAGCGAGATCACCCTCACCCCGTAGGCCTCGAGCGGCTCGATCCGGCCGCCTCGGACCTCGGGCTTCCGATCCAGCCCGAACATCCGGGGCACGTTGGGCCCGTAGATGTCCGCATCCATCAGGCCGACGCGATGTCCCTCGCGGGCCAGGGCGGCGGCGAGATTGGCCGAGACCGTGGATTTCCCCACGCCGCCCTTCCCCGACGACACGGCGATCACGCGGCCCAGCTGCGTGAACTCTTGGGGCGTGGG
>DATLXT010000243.1:0-3309 GCA_035575475.1 Gemmatimonadales bacterium
CGGCCACCCCGCGCCGCCGGCCGGAGCGGGCAGCGATCCGCCCGCGCCCGGGCCGGCGCTGGCCGCGACCGGCCGCTAGCTCGCCAGCACCCGCGACATCACCTTCAAGCCGACCTCCATCCCCCTCCAGGGCAGGCCGGCGTGGAACGGATTGCCGCGGCCGAACCGCCAGGGCAGGTAGGCACCGAGCAGTTTTTTGCCCAGGCGCCAGAGGGTCGACGATCCCACCCGGTACATGCCGTCGGCATCGGGGCGCACCTCGACGGGCCGTTCGGCCAATCCCGTCAGGCGCAGCGGGACCTGCGCGAACGTGGCCTTGTCGAATTGCTCCATCACGCACATGCTCACCGGATCGAAGCCCCCGACGGGGGTGGTGCCGAGCACCTGCGCCGCCAGGTGCTCGGCGGCGGCGTCCGCCTGCAGGAACGCGAGGAACGCCTGTTTGACCGGGAAGTCGGCGGCGTCGCCGACCGCGTAGATGTCGGGGTGGCCCCGGACCTGCCGGGTCTCGAGCTCGGTCTCGAGGAACCCGCGCTCGTCCTGCGGGAGCCCCGGGAAGGGCGTGGCGGCGACGTACGGCGGGAACGAAATCAGCACGTCGAAGGGGAGGCTGCGCCCACCGCGGTACTGCACCCCGCCCGATTCCACCCGTTCGACCACGTACCCTGTGTACCCCGTGATGCCCCGCCGCTCGAACTCATCGGCGACGACGTGGTGCAGGCGCGGGCCGAAGGCCTGGATGTACGATTGCTCGTACGTGGACCACGTGATCTCCACCGGCTCGCGGCCGCCGTTCCGACGGAGCCAGGTGTCGAGCATGAACACCAGTTCGTACAGCGGTCCCGAGCACTTGTTGTTCGGTGGGACGAGGAACAACACCCGGCGCGGCTTGCCCTGGCGTGCGTCGGCCAGCAGCGTGGCGAGGGCGGCGCGGAGCTTCAGCATCGCCTCGACCGTCCAGATGGTCTCGGCGTGCGTTTCGAGGCCGGGGACCTCCGCGGGCCGCATGCTCGCGCCGGTCGCAACGACCAGGTAGTCGTATTGGAAGCGGCGGCCCGCCGCCTGGACCACCCTGGCAGCGGGATCGATTTCTTGAGCCCGTGCCTCGTGGAACGCGATGTCTTTACGCCGGGTGGGCCGGTCCAGCCGCACCAGCAGCTTCGCGGGATCGAGGCCGAAGGGGATGTAGATGGTGTTGGGCTTGAACAGAAAGTGGTCGCGGTCGGAGACGAGCGTGATGTCGGCACGCTCCCCCAGACGCCACCGCAGGTAGAACGCGGCCTCCAGGCCGCCGAATCCGCCGCCCAGGACCAGGATGGAGGGTTTCGCCGCCGTCATGCCGAGGCTCCCGTGGGCTGACGACGCATTCTCGAACCTGCCCGGTTGAGAGCGGCTGAACCGGGGATGAGGAGAGCTTCATGCGCGAAGGCTTCCTGAGGCCGGCTTCAGCCTGGCTTCACGCCGGGCGGCCGAGACTGGTGCCGGGTATCCCGGCGGTGGTGTGAGCGTCGAGAACGCGGAAGTCGCGCGCCTGTTCCGCGAACTGGCGGACCTCCTGGAGATTCAGGGCGCCAACCCGTTTCGGGTGCGGGCCTACCGGACCGCGGCGCGAACGGTGGAGGAGTTGCCCGAGCCGGTCGAGGAACTGGCCCAGCACGGGCCGGCGCGCCTGGCCGAGCTGCCGGGCATCGGGGAAGACCTCGCCGGGAAGATTCTCGAGATCGTTCGCACCGGTTCGTTGGGGGCCCTCGAAGACGCCCGGCGGCAAGTCCCCCGGGGCCTCACCGAGCTGATGGGGGTGCGCGGCCTGGGGCCCAAGCGCGCCCGCGCGCTTTACGAGGCGCTGGGCATCAAGAGCCTGCGGGAGCTCGAGCGCGCCGCCCGTGCCCGTCGGATCCGGGAGGTTCCGGGGTTCGGCGCGCGGACCGAAGAGAAGATCCTCGAGGAGCTGGCCGCGCGGGCGGCGATGGGCAGCGAGCGGCGGGTGCTGCGTGCCGTGGCGGCCCAGTATGGCGAGGCGTATCTCGAGTATCTCCGGGCCCAGCCGGGCGTTCGGCAGGCGGAGATCGCCGGAAGCTTTCGGCGGTGCCGGGAGACGGTGGGCGATCTCGACATCCTGGTGGACGCCGATCCGGAGTCGGGCATCGCCGATCGGTTCCTGGCCTACCCCGAGGTCGCGGAGGTCCTGGCGCGCGGTCCCACCCGCTGTTCGGTGCGGCTCCGCTCGGGGCTCCAGGTAGACCTCCGCGTGGTGCCGAGCCAGAGCTACGGCGCGGGACTCCATTACTTCACCGGCTCCAAGCCGCACAACATCGCGGTGCGGCGGCTGGGCCAGCAGCGCGGCTTGAAGATCAACGAGTACGGCGTCTTCCGGGGGCGGCGGCAGATCGGGGGTCGCACCGAGGATGAGGTCTTCCGGGCGGTCGGCCTGCCGTGGATACCGCCCGAGCTGCGCGAGGACCGGGGGGAACTGGAGGCGGCCCGCGAGGGGCGGCTCCCCCGCCTGGTCCAGCTCGCCGACATTCGCGGCGACCTTCAGCTGCATACCACGGAATCCGACGGGCGAGACACCCTCGAGGCGATGGCCGAGGCGGCCGAAGGGCTCGGCTACGAGTACGTCGCCGTCACCGACCATTCACCCGCCCTGCGCATGGTACGCGGGCTGGACCGGGCGGGCTTCCGGAGGCAGATGCGACGCATCGAGCGGCTGAATGCGCGGCTCACCAAGCTCACCGTGTTGAAGGGCGCCGAAGTGGACATCCGCCCCGACGGCTCACTCGACCTGGACGACGACACGCTGCGAGCGCTCGACCTCGTGGTCGCTTCCGTCCACTCGAAGCTCGACCTTCCCGAGCGGCAGCAAACCGAGCGGGTGCTGAAAGCGCTCAGTCACGGGACGGTGGACGTCCTGGCGCACCCTACCGGCCGCCTGCTCGGCCGGCGACCTCCCATGCGGTTGGACCTGGATCGGGTGTTCCGGGCCGCGGCCGATCATGGCACCCTGCTGGAAGTGAACGCGCAGCCGGAGCGGTTGGACCTCGACGATCTGGCGGTCCGCGCGGCCGTCGGGATGGGGCTGAAACTCGTGATCTCGACGGACGCCCACGCCACCGTGGAGCTCCGGTTCATGCGTTGGGGAGTGGATCAGGCTCGGCGGGGGTGGGCACGGCCGGAGGACGTCGCGAACACGCGGCCGCTCGAGGAGCTGTTGGCGATGTTGCACGCGCGGCGCCGGTGAACCGGGGCTGAGCAGGCCCTCATCCTGACTTCACTGCTCCTTGAAGCGCCCGGTACTTGCTTCGTGGCGGG
>DATLXT010000244.1:0-6486 GCA_035575475.1 Gemmatimonadales bacterium
CACCACGCCCCGGATCCGCCCGGTCTGGGCGTCCGCCCCGCCCGCCAGGGTGGCGAGCGCGAGTCCCACGAGCCATGTCCGCTTCATCACAGGTCCTCCTCCTCGAGAGCGCCGGACCGACCCGGCGCGGAAGCCGCCAAACCGCCGTTTACGCTGTCGCCCGCGGGGCGGAGCCGCAAGTCGCCGGCCGGCCCCTCACGGCATGAGATAAGTCTCCAGGCGCGCGTACAGGTAGCGCCCGTTGTAGCCGAACGGCGAGGCCGCGGCCCAGGGGAACGTCCCGAAGTTGTTGTTGTAGTCCATGGCCCGGTTCCCGTCGGCATCCACCACCACCTGGGAGCTGGGCTGGTCCGGGTAGGTGTCGAACAGGTTCCGGATGCCCGCCGCCAGACTGACCTGGCCGAACCGGTACCCCACCTCGGCGTCGAACAGCGTCTTCTCGCCGTAGCGCTCCCGGCACAGATCGCAAAACCCCGGCTGGGCCGAGGAGAACTTGCCGTAGTACGATCCGCGCACCAGCGCCTGGAGCCGGCCGGTGGTGTACTGCGCGGTCACGCTCCCCCGCCAGTCGGGGCGCTCCTCTTCGATGGCGATCCAGGTGACGGTGTCAATCAGCCCGGTCTCGGCCGAATTGCGAAGCACCGCCGGCAGCGGATCCACCCGCACGATCTCGTTCTCGGTGCGGTTCACGGTCGCGGTGAAGTCGAACGCCCCCCGGCCCGCCGGCACCCGGAGGCTGGCGGTCAGGTCCACGCCCCAGGTCCGGGTGTCCAGCCCGTTGGTGAAGTACTGGACGCCCGCGATGTCCGGGTACCCCGCGCGCGCGAGAATCGCCCGGGTGGTGTCGTCGTCGAAGGTGGCGCCGAGCAGGATGCGGTCGTCGATCGCGATCCGGAAGTAATCCAGGGTCACGGTGAACCGATCGGTGGGGCTGAACGCCAGACCCGCGCTCAGATTCACCGACGTCTCCTCCTGGAGCGGCTGCGACCCCAGGGCCCGCGCCGCCGGGTGGTCCACCGGAAAGACGCCGATCTCCTCGAACGCCCCGGCGATGACGTTGGTGACCACCTTGCTGAAGTGACTCTGCCCCAGGCCGGGAGCGCGGAAGCCGGTGCTGCCGGCCGCCCGCAGGGTGAGCTGGGCGGACGGCTGGTAGCGGAGCGCCACCTTCCCGGTGACCTTCTCGCCGAAATCGCTGTAGCGCTCGAACCGACCCGCGACCGCGGCCAGGAACCGCGGCGTGAGACTGGTCTCGAGATCGGCGTAGATCCCGACGTTCGTCCGGTCCTGATCGGTTTCGTCGGTGGGCGCGAACCCCGGGAACACCTGGGACCCGCCGGCGGCGTCGTCGCCGAACTGGTCGGGGTGGCCGCCGTCGAGATACGACGCCGGCTCGCCGGCCGTGATCCGGTACCGCTCGCGCCGGAACTGCGCGCCGACCGCGACGTTCACCGGGGCCGGCAACCCGAGACCGAGCTCCCGCGCCGCCGTGATCCCGACCCCTGCCTCCTCGCGGAGCAGCTTGCCCGCGAAGAACGCGGTCTGGTTCGCGATGCCCGGGTCGTCCGGCGTGCCCAGCACTCCGTCCTCTCCCGGCGCGCACGGGTTGGCGGGATCCAGGCAGGGTCCCAGGGACACGTTGAGCGTGTTCCGCAGGTGGTACTCGAAGTCGTTGTGCCCGAAGGAGCCGCCGATGTCCAGCGACCAGGCCCCCGCCCTCGCCCGGAAGCCGCCCGCCGCCGAGTAGTCGGTCACGTCGGGGGCGAACTCCGGCAGGAAGCCGAGGGGATAGATCTCGGGCCAGTTGCGGGCGCTCGACGCGTATCGCCGGTACCCGTTCCCGGTGCCCTTGCGGAAGCTGTAGCCGCCGAACCCGTACACCTCGGCCGTCCCGGCCGGGTTCACCGGCAGCCGCAGGTTGGCCAGGGTGAGCACGTCGCGTTCCAGTCCGTCGCCCCAGTGATGGTTGGGCTGCGGGACCGGATTGCGCTTCACCACCACCTGCCCCTTGGCGTTCACCACATCGGTCTCACCGGTGCCCGCGTCCTCGAAGGGATCGGCCCAGGCCCGGTTGGTGGGCTGACGGTCGAGGAACTCGCCGAACAACGCCAGCGACCCCCGGCCGAGCGAGAAGCCCCACCCCCCGCTCACGTTCACCGTGGTGCCGTCGTCCGGGTAGTCGTCCGGGATGTAGCGGCCGGTCGACGCGTTCAGGAAGGGCGTGAACGGCCCCTCCTTCAGCACGAGATTCACCACCCCCGCGATGGCGTCCGAGCCGTACTGCGCCGAGGCGCCGTCGCGCAGCACCTCGATCCGCTCGAAGGCGCTCGAGGGGATGGCGTTCAGGTCCACCCCGGAAGAGCCGGCGCCGGTGCCGTAGGCGAAGGTGTTGACCACCGCGGTCTGGTGCCGCCGCAGGCCGTTGAGCAGGACCAGCGTGTGGTCGGGCGAGAGGCCCCGCAGGGTGAACGGGCGCACGATGTCGGTGGCGTCGGTCACGCTCTGCCGCGGGAAGTTGACCGAGGGAGCGAGCGACTGGAGGATCTGGCTGGTCTCGCTCGTCCCCTGGGTCGCCAGCACCTCGGCCGGGAAGATGTCCACCGGCACCGCCAGCTCCTCGGCGGCGGTGTGCCGGGCGCGCGAGCCGACCACCACGTCCACCGGCGCGAGCCCGATGGCCGTCGCTTCCAGCCGGACGTCCTGCTCGGCCACTTCGCCCGGCCGCACGGTGACCCGGGCGGTGGCCGTGGCGTACCCGATGAGCCGCACCCGGAGGGTGTAGGTCCCCGCGGGGATGTCGGTCAATTGGTACGCCCCCGCCGCGTCGGTCATGGCGCGGAATCCCGTGCCGTCGACCGAGACCGAGGCGCGCGCCAGCGCGCCGCCCCCGGCGTCGGTAACCCGGCCCCGGATCACCCCGGCCTGACCGGCCAGGACCACCGGCGCGGCGGACAAGAGCATCAGGGCGAGCGGGGCGGCGGCGAGACGCGCGACGAGGCTCATACGGGCACTCCTCGAGAGAACGTGGCGGCCTGGGGAGCGACGGGCGACGCACCCTGGCGCCCATATACGACCGCCGCGCCGACGCGTCAAGCAGCGCCCGACGCTAGTCGGGCGGGCCGGGCGCCCGCATACTTCGGGCCGCTCGCTCCGAAGGAGGCGGTCGTGACCGGGAAGGCCGAGACGTTCTCCTCGCGCTGGCTCATGATGCTCGCCATGCTCGGCATGGCCGTCGGCACGGGCAACATCTGGCGGTTTCCCCGGATCGCGGCACAGAACGGCGGCGGGGAGTTCCTGGTCGCCTGGGTCGTGTTCCTGGTCCTGTGGTCCATCCCCCTGATCATGGTGGAATTCGGCGTGGGGCGAAAAACCCGGGCCGGACCGGTGGGCGCCTTCCTCGCGCTGATGGGGCCGCGCTGGGCCTGGATGGGGGCCTGGGTCGCCTTCGTCACCGTCGCGATCATGTTCTACTACTCGGTGGTGACCGGGTGGACTTTGCGCTACGTGGTCGCGGCCGCCGCGGGCGAGATCCCGCGCGCGGAACCGGGGGCCTTCTGGCGCGAGTACACCGCGTCCTGGTGGCCGGTGGTGACCCACGGGGTGGCGATGGGGTTGGGCACCTGGGTGATCGCCCGCGGCGTGCGCGCGATCGAGCGGGTGGCCCGCGTGATGATGCCCACCCTGCTCGTGCTGGTGGTCCTCCTGGCCCTCCGGGCGGTCACGCTCCCGGGCGCGGGGGGCGGGCTATCGTATCTCTTCTCCGTGGACTGGGCGGCCCTGGGCAACGCCCGGGTCTGGCTCGAGGCGCTGACCCAGAACGCCTGGGACACCGGCGCCGGATGGGGACTGGTACTGGTCTACGCCGCCTACCTGCGCCAGCGCGAGGACACCGCCCTCAACGCCATCATCCTGCCCACCGCCAACAACACGGTGTCCCTCCTCTCGGGCATCATGGTGCTGTGCACGGTCTTCGCCGTAGTCCCCCGGCTGGTCGAGAGCCTCGCCACCCATCCCGACGCGCTGGCCGCCTATCCCGCTCTCGCCGACGCGGTGCGCGGAGGCGCGGCGCTCACGCCCGAGCTGATCCAGCGCACCATCTTCAGCGCCGGAAACGAGGGCCTGACCTTCATCTGGATGCCCCAGCTCTTCGACCGGATTCCTCTCGGGCAGGGGTTCATGGTGCTGTTCTTCCTGGCCCTGGCGTTCGCCGCCTTCACCAGCCTGATCTCGATGATCGAGCTGGGGAGCCGGGTCCTGCGCGACATGGGCATGGCCCCCGAGCGGGCGGTGCGGCTCGTGGGGATCGCCGGGTTTCTGCTCGGCCTGCCCTCGGCGGTGTCGCTCCAGGTGCTGCACAACCAGGACTGGGTCTGGGGCGTGGCCCTCATGGTGTCAGGACTCTTCTTCGCTCTGGCGGTCATCGTCTCGGGTGTCCGGCGCTTCCGCCAGGAACAGTTGAACCACGAGCACTCGGACGTGCGGGTGGGGCGCTGGTGGGATTTCGTGATCGGGGTGGTGGTGCCCCTCGAGGCGCTGGCCCTCCTGGTGTGGTGGCTCTATCAGGCGCGGGGCTGGGATCCGTCGGGGTGGCTCGACCCGTTCCGGGTCGAAAACGTCGGGACGATCCTGTTCCAATGGGGGGTGGTGCTGCTGGCCCTGCTCCTGGCCAACCGCTGGATCGCCCGCCGTACCCGGGTGACGCCGCCCGCGGCCCCCGACCGGGTGGGCCCCCCTGCCGTGCCCTGACGGCCTTCAGCCAGGCGGCTGGACCACGATGCGGCCGCCGGCCAGCACGCAAAAGAGCCGCAGGCCGCGCTCGGTGCGCAGACGGGCGCCCGCCCGGGCGGCTTCGAGCGCGGCGATGACGTCCGGCGGAGAATGGCGGGCCAGCACCTCCCGGCTCACCAGCAAGGCGGCGTCGCCTCCGTCGGCCCGGCCCGCGGCGAACACGTACACGCCGCTTGTGGCCTCGAAGGTGACGCGCACCACGGCGGGGCGCACCTCTCCTTCCACCCACGCCCGCACGGCCGCGATCGCCGGATCGGGCGCCGCCGCCGCTGGACCCAGCGCCCGCGCTTCCTCGAGGCGCGCGGTGCGGGCCGCGAAGCGGGCCAGGGCGAAGCTCGCGAACCCGTCTACCGAGAGCCCGAACGGCACCGGGTCGTAGGCCGTGAAGAACTCGTTCACCACGCCCAGCGCCTCCGGCAGCAGGGCGTCCATCCGCCGGTCCGCCGCCGCTCCCGCCTCGGGCGCGGCCGCGACCAGGCGGGTGAGCGCGAACACGCCGTACTCCAGGTGGCGGGCCTCGTCGCGCTGGACGCTCACCAGCCCCTGAAGCAGCCCGGGCATCAGCCGGTGGCGCCGCAGGGTCTCGGCGTACAGATGGTGCCCGGTCTCCGACAGCACGCCCTCGCCGATCAGCGTGTAGGTGACCAGCGCCTCGGCCTGGGCCTCGGGCGACGGATCGTCGAGCAGGCGCCCCATCGCCCGCGGCAGTTCCTCGTAGAAGAGGCGGCGGAAGCTGGGCGTGTGGTAGGCGTGCAGGTCCTGCTCCCAGCGGCACACCTCGTCGAGGAAGCGGCGGAAGAACTCGGTGTGCTTGGCTTCGTCGGCGAGAACGGTGGTGAGGAACAGCTCGTCCTCCAGGCGCCGCTCCCGGCCCACGGCCACGAGCAGCGGCACGAGGTCGAACGTCATGCCTTCCTCGCCGGCCTGAAAGAGGGCGGTGAGCCGCAGCAAGAGGTCCCGCTCCGCCGGGCCCAGGCGGGCCCAGTCGCGCGCGTCCTCCTGGAAATCGATCGTCTGGGGGTCCCAGCCGCCCAGCCGGCGCGCCTCACGGTAGAGGCGCATCGGCACACTGTCGTGGCGGAGGCCGGCGGGGCTGGTGGTGGTGAATCGCTGGTGGAGCGGCGACGTCATCCCCGTCTCGCGGTGAGGCCGGCTCTAGAGTAGTGGGCCCGCGCGCGGGAGTCAAAAAGACCCGTCCGGGCCCAACGCCGGTCCGGGCGCCCGCGTAATCGGGAAACGAGTGCCCCGTCGTCCGTCACCCTCGGGAGGATCGCATGTCCGGCAAGTTCGGCGAGAGGTACTACGACGTGACCCTGGCCGCCCTGCGGATCGTGGCGGGGTTTCTCTTCCTCACGCACGGCGGCCAGAAGCTCTTCGGCTGGTTCGGGGCCGACGCGGCCTTCACCGCCTGGTGGCCGGCGGGCGTCGCGGGAGTGCTCGAGTTTTTCGGCGGGCTGGCGATCGCGCTGGGCCTCTTCACCCGCCCGGTGGCGTTCCTCGTGGCGGGGGAGATGGCGGTGGTCTACTTCTGGCGTCACGTGGCGGCGCGAGGCGCCTTCTGGCCCTGGGAGAACCGGGGCGAACTGGCGGCGCTGTACTGCTTCATCTGGCTCTTCATCTGGGCCTCGGGGGGCGGGCGCTGGCAGCTGGAGAGCTGGATCCGCACCCGGCTGGCGCGGCGGGCGTAGCCGGCCGGCC
>DATLXT010000245.1:0-11709 GCA_035575475.1 Gemmatimonadales bacterium
AAATCGCCCGCCAGTTCGACATCCCCCTCCTCGAAGTGGACACCCACGAGCTCGAGGATCCCGCCTATCTCGCCAACCCGACCCATCGCTGCTTCTTCTGCAAGACCGAACTCTGGCACCGCCTGGGCGCCCTGGCGCGGGAACGGGGCTACGCGGTGGTGTGCGACGGCACCAACGCCGACGACTTGCGGGAGCACCGGCCCGGACTCGCGGCGGGCCGCTCGGCGGGGGTGCGCTCCCCCCTGGCCGAGGCGGGCCTCACCAAGGCGCAGGTGCGCGCCGCGGCGCGGCAACTGGGGCTCCCCAATTGGGACGCTCCCGCGGCGCCCTGTCTCTCCAGCCGGGTGCGGTACGGAATTCGGATCACCCCGGAGCGGCTCCGCCAGGTGGAGCGGGCCGAAGCCTACCTGCGGGAGCTGGGGGTGCGCGGCGACCTCCGGGTGCGGCACCATGGGGACCGGGCCCGCATCGAGGTCGAGCCCGCCTGGATCCCGTGGATCGAGGCGCGGCGGGACCGCATCGCCGCCCGGCTGGTCGAGCTGGGGTTCGCCCGGGTGGAAGTGGATCCTCGGGGCTACCGCCGCGGCGGGCTGCTGGCCGATCGGGCCGCCACGCCGTGAGGCTGTTCGTCGCGCTCAACCTCCCCGACCCGGTGCGCGAGGCGTTGTGGCGGGCGGCCGAGCCGCTGCGGGCCCTCGATCTGCCCGTCCGTTGGGTCCGCCCGGAGAGCCTGCACGTGACGCTCAAGTTCCTGGGCGACGTCGGAGAGGAGCGGGAGCCCGAGCTGGTCGCGGCTCTGCGGCGGGCGGCGGGCCAGGGCGGGGAGTCCCGGCCGCTGACCCTCACGCTGCGCGAGTTCGGCGCCTTCCCCGATCTCGGCGCGCCCCGGGTGCTCTGGGTGGGGATCGCGGCGGAGCCGGCTCTGGAGCTGCTGCAGCATCGGGTGGAGCGCGAGTTCGCCCCGCTCGGTTTTCCGCCCGAAGGCCGCCCCTTCCGGCCCCATCTCACCCTGGGACGGGCGGAGCGCGACGCCCGGGCCCGCGACTTCCGCCGGCTGGCTCCGGCCGTCGAGCGACTGCGGTTCGAGGAGACCGTCACCATCGAGACTCTGGACCTGATGCAGAGCACGCTCCGACCGGACGGCGCGGTGTATCACCCGAGACACCGTGAACGGCTGTCTTAGGGGCGCCGCCCGGCTGGGATGTCTCGGGGCCCTGGTGCTGGCTGCCGCGCTGGCGTGGTGGTTCCGGGAGCCGATCCTGCGGACCGTGGCGGGGTGGTTCGGGCCCCGCGAGGTGACGCTGCCGCCCACCAGCGACATCGCGGTGGGTGCGCCCACGCCCGGGGCGCTGGAGTCGGGGCGGGCCAAACTCCTGGAGCTGGCCCGGAGCGGCGGCCCCGATTCGGTGATCCTCACGCCCAACGAGATGGCCTCGCTGGTGGGGAGCGGGATTGACTGGTCGGTACGCCGGGCGTTCGACTCGCTCCGGGTGGAGCTCCTGGAGGGGGAGATCGCGGTGCACACCCGGCTCGACACCCGCCGCATCCCCCCTGAGGCGCTGGGGCCTTTCTCGGGAATGCTGGAGGAGCGCGAGCCGTTCCGGATCGCGGGCCCCATCCGGATCGAGAGCCCCGGGCGGGCCCGCTGGGAGATCCGGGAATTGAGCATCCGGGGCATCGAGTTTCCGGCGCCCGCGGTGAAGCAGATCGCCCGCCGGGTGGCGGGGGCCGACGGGAGCGGGGCGGTGCCGGTGCGGGTGGACCGGGTGATCGGCGGCGTGGCCGTGCATCCCACGGGCGTGGTGCTTTACCGGAGGACCGGCGCGTGAAGCGGCGGGTGTTGGTGGTGGACGACGAGAAGGGCATCCGGGAGGCCCTGCGCCAGGTCCTGGAATACGAGGACATCGAGGTTCGGGCCGCGGCCGCGGGAGCCGAAGCGCTCCGGCTCTACGGCGAGTTCCGGCCCCACCTGGTCTTCCTGGACGTGAAGATGCAGGGGATGGACGGCATCGAGGTCCTGAAGCGGCTCCGCCAGCTCGATGCCCAGGCGCAGGTGGTGATGATCTCGGGCCACGGCACCATTCAGACGGCGGTGGAGGCCACCCAGCTCGGCGCCTACGATTTCCTGGAGAAGCCGCTCGACACCGACCGGATTCTGCTGACGCTCCGGAACGCGCTCCAGCACGTCGAGCTGGCGAGCGAGAACCAGCGGCTCCGGGCCGAGGTCCACGAGCGATACGCGATGGTGGGCTCCAGCCGCGCCATTCGCCGGGTGCTCGAGCGCATCGAGAAGGTGGCGTCCACGCCGGCCCGGGTGCTCATTCTGGGCGAGAACGGCACGGGCAAGGAGCTGGTGGCGCGCGCCATCCACGCGCTGTCGCCGCGGGCCGCCGGGCCCTTCGTGGAGGTCAACTGCGCCGCCATCCCGGCCGAGCTCATCGAGAGCGAGCTGTTCGGCCACGTGAAGGGGAGCTTCACCGGCGCCTTCGCCGACCGGGCCGGCAAGTTCGAGTTGGCCGACGGCGGCACGCTGTTTCTCGACGAGGTCGGCGACATGAGTCTCCCGGCCCAGGCCAAGGTCCTGCGCGCGCTCGAGGAGGGCGTGATCACGCGGGTCGGCTCGGGCGCGCCGTTGGCGGTGGACGTCCGGGTGGTGGCGGCCACCAACAAGAACCTGGAGACGGAGATCGCGGCCGGGCGGTTCCGCGAGGACCTGTATTACCGCCTCAACGTCGTGCCGATCGAGGTGCCGCCCCTCCGCGAGCGGCGGGGCGATCTGCCGGAGCTGATCCAGCACTTCGTCGGCGAGTTCGCGAAACGGGAGGGTCTCCAGCCCAAAGCCTTCGACCCCGCCGCGCTCGAGCGCCTGGCGGCTCACGACTGGCCGGGAAACGTGCGGGAACTCAAGAACGCGGTCGAGCGGCTGCTCATCCTGACGTCGGGCGCGAGCGTCACCCGGGCGGACGTCGAGCGGCTGATCCCGCTGGGGCGGACCGAAGGCGCCCGGGAGGACCGGGGACCGTCGTGGATGCAGGCACGGACCTTCGAGGAGTTCAAACAGGCCGCCGAGCGCTCCTTTCTCCTGGCGAAGCTCAAGGAGCACGACTGGAACGTGTCCGAGACGGCGCGCACATTGGACATGCCGCGCAGCAACCTGTACAAGAAGATCGAGCGCTACGGGCTGGTTCGGGAGACGTTGTGATGGACAAGGATAAAGAGCGCCAGTGGGACCGCGAGATGGCGGAGGTGGACAAGCTCCTGGCCCGCCTCCCGACCTACGACCCGGGGAAGCCCGCCTTGGGCGGAGAGCCCACCCTCAAGCGTCCGGCGGCGGGCCCGCCCGGCGCGCCGGCGGTCGGCAGCGCCATGGGGATGTGGCTCAAGGTGGGCGCGGGGGTCGTGCTCGCCCTCGGGGTGACATCCTGGCCCTACAGTCATGTGTGTGGTCTCAAGCTCATGTTCTATCTCGTGGCAGTGAGTACCGTGGTGGTGGCGGGGGTCTGGGCCGCGCTGGCGTCGTGGAAGCGGCGCGCCGGGCTGGCGCACGTGCTGTCGCTGGTCGTCGTGGTCTGGGGTCTGGGACTCGCCATGCTCGCCGTCCTTCCCCGGATGGGCTACTCCCGCAGCGAGGCCCTGTGGTTCTGCCCCGAACCACCGACCCCGATCGCGCCAACTCCCCGCTGAGGTCCGACCTCCGATGGCTGAGTGCTTCCTCAACTTCATCGCCGGCCGGTGGGTCGAGCCCACGACCGGCGAGTATTTCGACAACCGCAACCCGGCCGACTGGAACGACCTGATCGGAAGGTTCCCGCGCTCCGGCCCCGAGGACGTCCGTCGCGCGGTGGAATCGGCCCGGCGGGGATTCGCGCGCTGGTCGCGCACCCCGGCGCCTCTCCGGGGGCAGGTGCTCCAGCGGGTGGGCCAGCTGCTGGTGGAGCGCAAGGAGACCATCGCCCGGGCCATGACCCGGGAGATGGGCAAGCCCCTGCTGGAAACCCGCGGGGACGTTCAGGAGGGCATCGACACCGCCTTCTATGCCGCCGGCGAGGGCCGGCGGCTGTTCGGGCGGGTGGTGCCGTCCGAGCTGCGGCGCAAGTGGGCCATGACCTACCGGCGTCCCCTCGGCGTGGTCGGCGTGATCACGCCCTTCAATTTTCCGCTGGCGGTGCCGACCTGGAAGATTTTCCCGGCTCTGCTGTCGGGAAACGCGGTGGTGTGGAAGCCGTCCGAGGACGTGCCCCATACGGCCAACCTGTTGGCCGAGGTGCTCCTCGAGGCCGGCCTGCCGCCGGATGTGTTCCACGTGGTCCATGGGTTCGGCGAGACGGTCGGCAAGGCGCTGGTGGAGCACCCGGACGTGGCGGCGATCTCGTTCACGGGGTCCACGGAGACCGGCTCGAAGGTCGGCGAGGCCTGCGGCCGCCTGCACAAGCGGGTGTCGCTCGAGATGGGTGGCAAGAACGCCATGATCGTGATGGACGACGCGGACCTGGAGCTGGCGCTGGACGGCGTCCTCTGGGGGGCCTTCGGGACCACCGGCCAGCGCTGTACCGCGACCAGCCGGCTGATCCTGCACGCCAGGATTCACGACGGGTTTCTGGACCGGGTCTGCGAGCGGGCGGCGCGGCTGCGGCTGGGGCCGGGGCTCGAGCCCGAGACCGAGGTGGGCCCATTGATCCACCAGGCGGCGCGGGACAAGGTCGAGCGCTACGTGGAGCTGGCCAGGCAGGAGGGGGCCAGGGTCGTCCTGGGCGGCGCGACACCGACCGACCCCCGGCTGGCGGGGGGCTGGTTTTACCCGCCCACGGTGTTCGCCGGGGTGCGGCCCGGGACGAGGGTCGAGCAGGAGGAGATCTTCGGCCCGGCGCTCGCGGTGATCCGGGTCGAGTCGCTGGACGAAGCGATCGCCGTGAACAACGACGTGCGCTACGGGCTCTCCAGCGCCCTGTACACCCGGGACGTCGCCGCGGCGTTTCGCGCCATGGAGGAGCTGGACAACGGGATCACCTACATCAACGCGCCGACCATCGGGGCGGAGGCCCACCTCCCCTTCGGCGGCGTCAAGCAGACCGGAAACGGACATCGGGAGGGCGGGTGGGAGGTCTACGACTTCTTCACCGAGACCAAGACCCTGTACGTGGACTTTTCGGGCACGCTCCAGCGCGCGCAAATCGACACCTATGCGCAATGATTGGATGACGCGGCGCGGCCCGCGCCGGGCTATGCTGGCGTGTGGAACACGAGTCGCTGGTCATCGTGCTCTCCGCCGGTGGCGCCGCCCTGGAACGTGACGCGCTCGAGGCGATGACGGGGACGACGGTCACCTGGGTGCGGGTCGAGCGCGAGGGACGCGCCGCCTGTCTGGCCGCGCGGGTCCGTCACGCCGATCCCCCCGAGGACTTCCGCGCCCGGGTGCGTCGGTGGGGAGCGGCGCGGGGGTGGGCCGTGACCGTTGCGCCGGCCGGTGGGAGTCACTAACGTAAGGAGCATGCGTGACTTGGGGGGTTCCGGGGTGGGACCGGGCGCTCGCCGCGCGCCCGACCTCGCGCCTCCCGGGTTCACCCGGCCGAGCCGCTCCCGCCTGGGCCGCTGGTTCGACAGCTGGATGCGCTCGCTGGGCATGGCGCTGGTGCTCTTCCTCGTCGTCCGCACCTTCCTGGTCGAAGCCTTTCAGATCCCCTCGGGCAGCATGGAACGCACGCTCTTGGTGGGGGACTTTTTGTTCGTCAACAAGGCCGCCTACGGCGCGCCGATCCCGGGCACCGATACCCGGCTGCCGGGGTATGCGACTCCCGAGCACGGCGACATCGTGGTCTTCGCCTATCCCAAGAACCCGCGCCAGCACTACGTGAAGCGGGTGATCGGGCTGCCGGGCGACACCGTCGAATCGCGGAGCGGAGAGGTCCGGGTCAACGGCGAGCCGTTGGATGAGCCGTACGTCCAGCGGACCGATCCGCTGCGCGATGTGTATTCGCCGGAATTCAACTGGCAGCGTGAGTACCTGGTGGCGGCCTCGCCCCAGGCCGCGCGGCGCTACCATCCCACCCGCGACACCTGGGGGCCCCTGGTGGTGCCGGCGGGCAAGTACTTCGTGCTCGGCGACAACCGGGACAACTCGTCCGACTCCCGCTATTGGGGCTTCGTGGATGCGGCCGCCATCAAGGGGCGGCCGCTCGTGGTCTACTTCAGCTACGACCGGGAAGCGGGCGATCCGTTGCCGTGGTTGACCGATATCCGATGGAGTCGGCTGGGATCGGTGATCCGCTGACCCCGGCATCCCGAGCCGCCGGTGGTCGCGGGAGTCGGTGCCGTCGATCGCGCCCTTGTGGAGGGGAACTGGCCCATGCAATTGCACACCAGCAAGCGTGCCTCGTCTGACGAAGGATCGCTGGACCAGTACCTGCGCGAGATCAGCCAGTACCCGCTGATCACCCGCGAGGAGGAGGTCGAGCTCGCCCAGCGCATCAAGCAGGGCGATCCCGAAGCGCTCGACAAGCTGGTGCGGTCCAATTTGCGGTTCGTGGTGTCGGTGGCCAAGAAGTACCAGAATCAGGGCGTGTCGCTGTCCGATCTCATCAACGAAGGGAACCTGGGCCTGATTCGGGCCGCCCACAAATTCGACGAGACCAAGGGGATCAAGTTCATCTCGTACGCGGTTTGGTGGATCCGCCAGGCCATCCTCCAGGCCCTGGCCGAGCAGTCCCGCATCGTCCGGGTCCCGCTCAATCGCGCCGGCACCCTCCACCGCATCGGCAAGCGGTCCTCGGCGCTCCTTCAGGAGCTGGGACGCGAGCCCACCGGCAAGGAGATCGCCGAGGGCATGGACATCTCCGAGGAGGAAGTCGAAAAGACCCTGGCGATCTCGCAGGCCCACCTCTCGCTGGATGCGCCGCTCACCCCCGGGGAGGACAACAAGCTCCTCGACTACCTGCCCGATACCCAGAACCCCGGACCGGACGAGGAGATCTTCGAGAGCGCGCTGACCGAGTCCATCGAGGAGGTGTTGAGCACGCTCAAGGATCGGGAGGCCAAGATCCTGCGCTACTACTTCGGGCTGGACGGCCAGGAGCCCATGACGCTGGAGGAGATCGGAGCGCTGCTGGGCATCACCCGGGAACGGGTGCGGCAGATCAAGGAGAAGGCCCTGGCCCGCCTGCGGCACGTAAGCCGGGCCCGGGCGCTGGAAAGCTTTCTCACCTGAAGGCCGGGCGCGGGGCGAGGTAGCGCGCACGCTCGCCGTGAAACTCGCTGTCGTCTCCCTCGGTTGCGACAAGGCTACCGTGGACTCGGAACGGCTGGTGGCCCGTCTGGTGGGCCACGGCGCCGTCGTCACCCCGGAGCTGGCGGGCGCCGATGTGATCCTGGTCAATACCTGCGGCTTCATCGACGCGGCCAAGCAGGAGTCCATCGAGGCCATCCTCGAGGCGGTGAGATACAAGGCGGACGGGGCGGTCCGGGCGGTCGTGGCGGTCGGGTGCCTGGTCGAGCGCTACCGGCGCGAGCTCGAGGCGGAGATTCCCGAGGTCGATCTGTTTCTGGGGTTTGGCGACCTCCACAAGCTGGTGCCCGCGCTCGCCGAGCGGGGGCTGATCGCCGACCCGGTGGCCCGCCACCCCGGCGTGAGACAGCCGCTCCGGGGCGGCGCCCGTCACACCCGCTACCTCAAGATCTCGGAAGGGTGCGATCACACCTGCGCCTTCTGTGCCATCCCGCTCATGCGGGGCCGGCATCGGTCCGAGCCGCTGGTGCGGCTGGTGCGCGAAGCCCAGGAGCTCGAAACCCAGGGGGCCAAGGAAATCAACCTCGTGGCTCAGGACCTCGGGCACTACGGCCGCGATCTGGGACCCGGCGGTCCCCGGCTCCCCGATCTGCTCGAGGCCCTGCTGCGCGAGACCGGGGTGCCGTGGTTCCGCCTGCTCTACGTCTACTCCGCGGGACTGACCGAGCGGCTGGTGGACCTCATGGCGCGGGAACCGCGCATCGTCCCCTATCTCGACCTGCCGATCCAGCACGCCAGTGACCGCATGCTCGAGCGGATGCGACGGCCCGAGCGGAAACGCACCCTGCGCGAGAAGCTGGCCTGGCTGCGGGGCGCCATCCCCGACCTCGCGATTCGGACCACCTGCCTCGTGGGGTTCCCCGGGGAGACCGACGAGGATTTCCGGGAGCTCGTGGCGTTCATCGAAGAGGCGCAGTTCGACCGCCTCGGCGCCTTCGCCTACTCGCCGCAAGAAGGGACCCGCTCGGCCCGGTACGCGGACGACGTGCCGGACGACGTGAAGCGCGAGCGCTTGGAAGAGCTGCTGGAGGTCCAGCGCGCGGTTTCGGCCGAACGTCTGGCCCGCTTCGTGGGGCGCGAGGTCGAGGTGCTGGTGGATCGCGTGGCCGACCCGCTGGACCAGGGCGCCACGCACGTCGGCCGGGTGCCGTGGCAGGCCGAGGACGTGGACGGCGTGACGTACCTGACCCACGGCGGCTGGGCCGAGCCCGGGACCTTCCTCCACGCGCGCCTGAGCGAGAGCGAGGACTACGACTTCCGGGCCGTCGCCCTCCCGTGAGCCGCTCGGCCGACCTGTTCGACCGAGCCACCCGGGTCCTTCCCGGCGGGGTGAACTCACCGGTCCGGGCGTTCCGCGCCGTGGGCGGGACGCCCTTCTTCGTGGCCCGGGCCGAGGGGGCCCGGTTGACCGACGTGGACGGCCGGTCCTACCTCGATTACGTCTGCGCCTGGGGCCCCCTGATCCTGGGGCACGCGCATCCGGCGGTGCTCGAGGCCATCGAGGCCGCGGCCGCGCGGGGATGGTCGTACGGCGCCCCCTGCGAGGACGAAGTCCGCCTCGCCGAGCTGGTGCGGGATCGGGTGCCCTCGGTGGAGATGGTCCGCTTCGTGAACAGCGGCACCGAGGCGACCATGGCGGCGCTCCGTCTGGCCCGCGCGGCCACCGGGCGCGACCTGGTGCTCAAGTTCGAGGGGGGATACCACGGCCACGCCGACAGTTTCCTGGTGAAGGCGGGCAGCGGGGTGGCCACCCTGGGACTGCCCGACAGTCCGGGGGTGCCGTCCGCCCTGGCCGCGCTCACCCTCACCCTCCCCTTCAACGACGCGCAAGCCGTGACCGATCTGTTCCGGCGGCGGGGCGGCGAGATCGCGGCGGTGATGGTCGAGCCCTATCTGGGGAACGTGGGGTTCATCCCGCCGTCGCCCGAGTTTCTTCCCACCCTGCGCCAGTGCTGCGATCGCGCGGGCGCGCTCCTCATCTTCGACGAGGTCATGACCGGCTTCCGGGTGGGGCCGGGCGGGGCCCAGGCGCGCTTGGGCGTTCGGCCCGATCTGACCACCCTGGGCAAGATCATCGGGGGCGGGCTGCCGGTGGGCGCCTACGGGGGCCGGGCCGAGCTGATGCGCCGGGTCGCGCCGGCCGGCCCGGTGTACCAGGCGGGCACGCTCTCGGGCAATCCCCTGGCGATGGCCGCGGGGCTCGCCACGCTGCACGAGCTGTCGCGGCCGGGCGCCTACGAGACGCTGGAGCGGCGAACCGCGCGCTTGGTGGCGGGTATAGCCGAAGCCGCCGGGCGCCAGGGCGTGCCGGTGACGGCGGGGCACGCGGGCTCGATGTGGGGGGTGTACTTCACCCCGCCCCCGGTGCGGAACTACGGCGACGCCCGGCGTGCCGACACCGAGCTCTTCGCCCGGTGGCATCGGGCCGCGCTCGAGCGCGGGGTGTTCCTGCCGCCGTCGGCGTTCGAGGCCGCCTTCGTTTCGCTGGCTCACACGGATGAGGACATCGCCTTCACCATCACCCAGCTGGATGCGGCCCTGGCGGCGGCTCACACTCGCTAGCCTCGCCGCCATCGCCGCGGCCTGTCCCCGGCCGGGAGCCCGCCCGGGTCCCCTGGGAGCCGAGCCCGAGGTGCGCGTGGGGCTCGGGGTCGAACTGGCGGAAGTCACGCTGGGCGGCGACGGGGAGCTCTTCCTCACCGACGACCGAAACGGAGCGCCCATCGGCGCCATCCCCGCGGCCACGTCCTGGACCGTGCTGCCGGACTCGGCGGGGCTTCGCCTGGTGCGGCCCGACGGGTCGCGCACGGCGCCGTACCGGGGGATCTCGGCGGTGAACGTCAGCGAGGGACGGTACGCGGCGGTGCAGGGTCGGCGCTACCACGGCCGCATCGGCGTGTTTCGCGACCGGGCCGGCCTCACCATCGTGAATCGGGTCCCGCTCGAGGCCTACGTCGCCTCGGTCATCGGCGGCGAGATGGGGCGGCGGCGGCCCGAGGAGATCGAGGCGCTCCTGACGCAAGCGGTGGTGTCGCGTACCTTCGCCCTGCGGAACCGGGGACGGTGGGAATCGCTCGGCTTCGACGTCTACGGGGACGTTCGCGACCAGGCCTACGGGGGCGTGGCGACCGAGTCGCCCCAGACCTGGGAGGCCACCCGGCGCACCGTCGGGCAGGTTCTCACCTACGACGGCGAGCTGGTGGACGCCTACTTCCATTCCACCTGCGGCTTCAGCACCGCGGGCGTGGAGGAAGCGTTCCATACCGCGCGGCGACGGCCCTACCTGCGCCCGGTGTCGGACGCGCGAGACGGCGGCGGCCGCTACTACTGCGAGATCTCGCCCCGCTTTCGCTGGCGCGAAGAGTGGGATGCGGCGAAGCTGCGCGCTATATTGACGCACACCCTGCCCGCCGTGAGCCCTCTCACCGAGGACGGCATCGAGGCGGTGACCGACGTGAGCGTGGGGGAGACGACGCGCTCGGGCCGGGTCGGCGAGCTGGTGATCACATTCCGCCGTCGCGAGGTTCGGGTGGCGGCCCCGGACGTGCGCCGGATCCTGCGGCCCGAGCCGGAGCGCTTTCTGGGGAGTACGGCGTTCCAGCTCCACGTGACCAGAAACGGGGCGGGCGAACTGACCCGGCTGGTGGCGGCCGGCGCGGGATGGGGGCACGGCGTGGGATTGTGCCAGTGGGGCGCCGTGGGCCGGGCCCGGGCGGGGCAGGGGTACCGGCAGATTCTCGGGACCTATTTTCCGGGGACCAAGGTTGAGAGGCTCTACTGAGGCCGCCGTCCTGGCGATCGCCCTGCTGGCCGCGCCGCCGCTCCCCCGGCTGGTCGGCCAGGGGGTGCTTCGCGAGTTCTCCTACGACAACCTCCGCCCCAGCGCCATCCAGGCGGACCTCGGGCTGGTGGGCGCGAGCCGCCTGACCGGCGCGGTGACCGGCGGGGTGCGGCTCGACTACGGGCAGATTGCGCCCCGGGTGCGGGTGCTGTTGGGACTCTCCTACTACCGGGCGCGGTTTGCGCGCGAGGAGCTGGACCGGTTCGAACGGCGGATCCGCGAGCTGGTGGAGGACCCGGACAGCAACTTCACCGTCGACGTGGGAGCCATCCGGTGGGCCGATCTCACGGGCGACCTCGATCTCCAGTACGTGTTCCCCCAGGGGCGGAGCGTGACCACCTACCTGGGGCTCGGCCTGAGCGTCCACCTGCGCAACGGCAGCGGGGCGGCCATTGACGGAACCTTTCTCGAGGACGCGCTGGACGACGTGGCCGCCGGCATCAACGCCACCCTGGGCGCCGAGTTCTCGCTCGGGACGTCGTGGCAGGTCACGCTCGACGCCCGCGGCGTGCTGCTGTCCGATCACTCCACGGCGTCGCTCCGCGGCGGCCTGATGTATCGCTGGCGCGAGTCGGGGAGCGGCGGGGGG
>DATLXT010000246.1:0-14509 GCA_035575475.1 Gemmatimonadales bacterium
CGGTTACTTCACGTCCGCGCCGTAGCGGAACGGCACTTCGGCGCCGGGCCGGTCGGCGATGGTCGGCACCAGGGTGACCTTGGACCACCGGGCGCCGAACCCGCCGATGGTGAGCGAGCCCGCGGACCCGCGATCGAGCGGGATTTCGGTGACCTGGGCGGGGCCCCTGCCGGTCGCGACCGCGAAGGCGCGCCACGCGAAGCCGTCGGCGCCGTCGAAGCGCAGGGTCAGCTCGCCCGATCCGGCGGGCTCGAACTCGATGAAATTGGCCCCCAGGCCCCACGGGGCGCGGTTCGTGAAGTTCCCCTTGGAAGGCGGCACCTCCGCGTCCACCGGGTAGCTCGTGTGAGTGGCGCGAATCCGGTTCCTGGGCCGGGGGACCACCGACGCCGGGTCCCGGGTGTAGTCCGAGATCCGCAGGAGGTACTCGGCCGGACCGAATTCCTTCATGGGCTCCCAGGAGCCGCCGAAGGCCGCGTCGCGCACCGCGTCGGGCGTGCTCCGGGTCCGCGCGGCGAACCAGATCTGGCGCGGGACGTCCACTCCGTAGGTCTCGCTCAGGTAGTGCTGGAAGAACGCCGAGCCGTACACGAACCGGTTGAAGATCGGCAGGTCGGGGGCATCGAGGAACCGCTGCACGTACCAGCGCCAGTCGTTGATCTCGTCGTACACCTGGTCCTCGGCCCAGGTGGCGTGCGACTCGAAAAGCCATCCCGACTGGTAGATGTTGAGGTTGAACTGGCTGGCGTGCATGAACTCGTGCGCGTTGGTGACCTTCTGGGCCCCGCTTCGCACTTCCTCACGCCCGGTGACGTCCTCGTCGTTGGGCGGAAACCCCTCCGCGAAATCGTTCTCGACGACGACGTAGGCCGCGGCCGTGCCCAGCGGGAAGGGCGAGGTCGCGATCGTCTCGATGGGCTGGAGCGCGGCGGTGTAGCCGTAGTAGAGGCGGAGGTTCTGGAAATAGACGTGGAACTTCTCGGCGGGCGTGCCCTTGGGGGCGGGGTACCCCAGCTCGACGATCTCGCGCTGCCAGACGCGCTCGTAACTCCGGGCGGCCACGTCAACGTAGTCCGGCGTCCCGTTGCCGTCGGCGTCCACCGCCGGGACCGCGTGGGCCCCCTGGGTCGTGTAGTGCAGCACGAAGTGCGGCGTCTCGCGAGTCTCCTTGAGCTGGCCGAAGCCGTCCGCCTGAAGGTCCTGGATCTCTTGCCGGGTCGGGGCCGCGAGCTGATCCCAGTCGAGCGCCATCCGGAGCATGGAAGCGGTCGCGTCCTTGCCGATCACCTCGGACCGGTACCTGGGCGGCAGCCGTTCCGGGGCCGACACCGCGTACTGGCGGTACCGGTTGGCGTTGTCGCGATCGAGCACCCCGCTCGAGTAATCCTCCTCGATCAGGTCGAGCGAGGTCTTGCCGTGGCCCTGTCCCTGGTTGGCGAAAGCAGGAGGGGCCGGCGGGGGAGCCGAGGTCTCGTCGCCGGCGCAGGCCCCGGCGACCGCCAGCACGGCCGCGAGGAGGAGACCGGGAATGACGGCTCTCATCTGGGGGCTCCGGTCGAGGGGTCGGGCTAACGCTGCGCCGTCGGGCCTCGGTCCACAAGTGGCTCGCCCCAGACGAAACAGGCCACGGGGTCCGTGGCCTGTTCGCGCCTCTCGACGGTCTCTATTTGGGGCCCGAACTGCTGTTCTCCGGGTTGGCGCTCCCTTCGGGGTTGGCGCTGCCCGACGGGTTGCCCTGGCTGTTGCTCTGATGGCCCGGCTGGCCGTCGTAGCCGCCCGTGCCCTGCACGTCGGGCGCGATGCGCGCCTCCAGCTCTTCGACGTGAAGCGTCAGTCGGTTCATGGTTCTCACCTCCTTTCGATGGGATTCACCACCAGGACCAGAACTCGACCCGCAGGAAGCGCCGCACGCGCCGCGTGAGCAGGTCCAGGGCGCGCCGCTCGCCGCCGAAGATGCGCGCGTAGCCCGTCAGCTGCGGTTTGAGCACGCCGTCCGGGTTGGGGATGGCGATGGTGACCCGTACCGTGCGGCCGCCCAAGGCGAGGCCGCTGTCGGCCGCCGGCGCGATCGCCGTCACCCGCCCGGTGAACGTCCGGCCGGGATAGGCGCGGAGCCGCAGGTCGCCGCGCTGACCCACGCGGACGTCGCCGATGTCCCGCTCGGGCACGGCGATCTCGGCCCGAACCGTTTCGATGGCGTGGACTTCCGCGACCAGGTCGCCCGCTCGGACGAACGCCCCCACCTTCTCGTGGAGCCTGGGGGTGACCACGACGCCCGCGTGCGGGGCGACCACGACCAGCCGCTGGAGGTCCCCCTCGAGCCGTTGGCGGTCCGCTTCCGAGCGGAGGATCTCCTGCTCCAGGGCGGCGATCTCCTGAGGGCGGCTGCCGGCTGCGAGCGCCTGCAGCCTGGCCCGGGCCTCGTCGCGATCCTTGACCTGGACCGCGACCCGCTCCTCCGCCTGATCCAGCTCGGTGCGCGAGGCGGCCTCCACGGCGGCGAGGGCCTGCACCCGCTGGAGCTCCGCGCGGGCGAACCGCAGCCGCTCCTCCGCCTTGGCCACCGCGAGTCGCGCGACCTCGATCTCCTCCCGGCGTGCCCCCGCCCTGAGCAGCGCCAGGCGCGCCCGCTTCTCCCCGATCTCGGCCTCGACCATGCGCAGCCGGGCGAGCGCCTGGCGATCCGAGAGCCGGGCGATCGGCTGGCCGGCGGCGACCGGATCGCCCTCCCTCACATGGACCTCCTCGACGATCCCCTCCACCTGGGCGCGCACGTCGGCGTTGGCCGCCGGCAGGACCTCGAACTCTCCCGACACGCGGAGCGGCAGCCGGACCAGGTGGAGCAGGACCAGGGCGGCCCCCGCCAGGATCAGGAGCTGGCCCCGGCGGCCGGGCCGCCACAGTCGCGGGACCCAGGCGAAGACCGGCTTCCCCGTCACACCGCCGAAGACGGCCGCGGCCAGCGCGGTGGAGAGGCCGAATCCCCAGGCCTGGTAGCTCTCGGTAAAAAACCCGCTCACGGCCAACAACAGCGAGCCGAGCAGCCAGTAGGAGAACGCGGCCGCGATCACGCCGTAGGCCAGGAAGATCCGGCGCTCCCGCGGGGTGGCGGGCGGGAGCTCGGGGACCGCCGCCCGCCCCCAGAGGAGCCGGCGCAGACAGGCGCCCACGTACCCGAAGGCCCGCTGCCGCAGGTTCGGAACGTCCAGCCAGTCGCTCAACAGGTAATAGCCGTCGAGCTTGATCAGCGGGTTGAGATTGAAGACCTGCTTGATTCCGGACGTCGCCATCACGACGAGCGCGGCGCCGGAGATCCAGGTCCCGCGCTCCGCCACGCGCCACAGGAACACCGCCAGCGCCCAGATCACGAGCTCGAAGAAGCCGCCCGCGAAGGTGACCCACAACCGCTTCGACTTCTGCGGGAAGAGCCAGGCGTCGCTGATGTTGCAGTAGAACGCGGGCTGGAGGTAGATGAGCAGAAAACCGATCTCGTGCACCTGGCCGCCGAACCGCTTGCAGGTCAGCCCGTGCGCGAACTCGTGCAGGGTCGTGACCGTGAGCATGGTGACCCAGGCGAAAAAGAGGCTCTCGAAGCTCCAGAGCCGCGCCAGATCCCCCGCGATCTCCCGGTGGTTCAGGACCGTCGTGACCGCCGCCCACCCGATGAGCACCCCCGACGCGATCACGAACCGGGGTGTGAAGCAGAACCCGACTTTTCCGACCAGCCGGTCGAACAGGCGGTCAGGGTCGAAGGCCTTGAGCCGCAGCCAGAGAAGGTTGCCCTGGAAAACGGAGCGGCCGGCGGACGGGGCGACGCCGTCCGCCCCGGCCAGAAGGCCGCGGCGCCGCAACTGCTCGACGAACGGCGCCAGCGCCTCCGCCGTCGCGTCCACCCCCAGCTCCGCGCCGGCCTGCCGGGCCACGGCGTCGAGGGGGGAGACCCCGTCCAGCCGGCGGGCCACGGCATACTCCGCCGCTTTGAGCCGGAAGAATCGCCGGGTCAGGGGGTCCTTGAGAACGAAGCACGGCCCCTCCGGCGTGTCCTGGCGGCTGACGACCAGGTCAGTGCGGAGCTTCGGCCGGGTCTCCGTGGCGGTCATCGCCGGAGAGGCGGGGAGGGGCCGCCGGCGACCGGCGGCTTCTCCCCGCGCGCCGCGTCACTCAGTTCCCATGTGAATCGGCGGTGTTGTTCCCCGGCTGGGGCTTCGAACCGTTCGACACCTCGTTGCCGGGGTTCCCGTTGCTCTCGCCCGGGACGCCGTTGACGCTGTCGGGGGCGATTCGGGCCTCGAGCTCCTGCAGGTTCAGCTTGATGCTCGGCATATGTGCCTCGTCGGTGAGGAGTGGTGTGGCGATCAGCCGCCGGTGGACACCCGACCCCCGGTCCCCTCGTTCCCGGGGTTGTTGGTGTTGTTCTCCGACGGGTTGTTGTTGCCGGGGTTCCCGATCCCCAGTCCCTTCCCCAGCTCATCCGGGGCGATGCGCTGCTCGAGCTCGTCGAGCGTCAGCTTGAGCGTCCTCATTGACCCTCCATCGAGGGATGCGTGTGATGGGTGGGCGCCCTTCCGGGCGCCGCTAGGGATGTGATCAGGACAGGGGCAGCCACGATGGGATGCTGGCCCGGGGGTGCTGCAAATAGCGTGCTGCGCGCCGGAGCGGGAGGTCAGCGCCGGCGGGTGGGGGGATTCGGGCCATCGCGTGGCGCCGCCACGGCGTCCGTGGCGGCCCCACCGCGACGGGTGGCTTTTAGGGCTCCCGGAACCGGGCGGCGATGCGCTCGAGCCGCAAGCGAATCTCGCTGTCCGGCAGCCAGCGGCCCGCGACCATCACGCCGGCCGGCCCCTGGAGCCGGGAGAGGTCCTCGAGCGGGTTGCCGTTCAGCAAGACGAGATCGGCGCGCATTCCGGGGGCGACCACCCCGAAATCGTCTGTCGCGCCGAAATACTCGGCCACCCGGCGGGTTCCGGATTCCAGGATTTGGAAGGGCGTGAGTCCCGCCTCCCGCATGGCGCGGATCTCGTGGTGGATCGAAAAGCCGGGCACGCTGAAGAGCTGGGGGGAATCGGTCCCGAACACGATGCGCGCGCCCCCGTCCGCCAACGCCTTGAGCACGCGCCGGCGCAGCGCGGCCACGCGGGCCCCCGCGGCGACGTCGGGATTGTTACGGCGCATGCCGGCGAGCTGTTGTGTCCAGTTGGCCCGCCACTGCGGCGGCACATAGGCCAGTTCCGGGCGTCGCGCGAGGGTGTCCGGGTCGCCGGTGAGAAAGGTCTCCCACAGCGCCAGCGTGGGCACGATCCACGCGCCGGCGGCCCGGGTCGCCGCCACCAGCTCGGCGATCCGCCGGTCGTCCGCCGAGTCGGGGCCGCCCAGCGTTTCGACATAGTTGTCCAGGTGGTCCACCGAGATCTGGCCCGAGGCCAGCACCTCGCGCAGCCCCACGGCGTTCGGCACGTGCCCGCCGAAGGGCAGGCCCAGGCGCCGGGCGGCGGCCACCACGGCCTGGTACACCTGGGGCTCGAGCCCTTCCTGGATCTTCAGGAGGTCGTAACCGGCGGCCTTCTGCTCTTCGACCAGCCGTTGTCCGTCCTCCGGGGTTCTGGCCGAGTTGCCCGAGAGCGGCGGCCCCGCCACCCAGAGCCGCGGGCCCAGGAGCTCGCCACGGGCGATTCGCCGACGCAGCTCCAGCGCCGGTGGGTGTCCCTGCATCCCGCGCACCGCGGTGACCCCGCTGGCGACGTAGAGCAGGAGCACCGTCTCGGCCAGCTCGAAGCTGGAGTTGGGCGCGTCGGGATTGGGGAGGTGCCCGTGCATCTCCGCGAAGCCGGGCATGAGGTACCTCCCCCGACCGTCGATCCGCAGCGCGCCGCCCGGGACGGGCGTCCGGGCCGCCGGGCCCAGCGACTCGATCCGCCCCCGTCGAACCACGACCGTGTAGTTTTCGAGCACCCGCTCGCGGTCCATGGGGAGGACGTTCACGTTGACGAACGCGATCGGCTGGGTGTCCTGGGCGGCCAGCAGGCCGGCGACGAGCAGAGCGGTGGTGAGCATGGTCGCAGTGGGTGAGGGTCGCTCAATTATACGTCCAGTGCGGAGAGGGTTGTAACGCTTCCACCCTGGCGACTGCCCCTCCAGACCCATGAGGTCGGGGTGGGGGGCGGGGGGGGCGGGGGGGCGGGGGGGGCGGATGGGGACACCGTCACGCGGGTATCCGGAACCGTTACGCGAGGTACGCCGATGAGAAAAGAATGGAGCGCCTACGGTCCCCTGATCCTGCGCATTGTCGTGGGGATCGGGTTCGTCTACCACGGCGCTTGCCTCGCGGATTCTGGCAGCTGGTCAGCTACCGCTCGAGCACCTCGAGCGTCAGGCGGACTGCCGCCGCCGGCTCACCCGGTAGGCTTCCATGGCGTAGTACTCGGCCAGCCCCAGGCGATCCGCATGGGCGGCGGTTTCCAGGTTTCGCGCTTCCACCCGCTGCCAGAACTCCCGATCGTCGTGGGCGCCGGGGAAGGGCGCGGTGTCCTTCTGGGACTGGTGCTTGAAGATCGCCATGATCTTGGCCCGCAGCTCGTCGTGTGAGAGGGGCACCAGCACGTCGGCCTCGGTGAGCGACCACTCCTGCCAGGCGCCGCGATAGAGCCACAGTTCGGGGTCGCTCCCCTCGTAGCTCGTGAGGGCCCGCTGAATCGCGGTGAGACACATGCGGTGAGTGCCGTGCGGATCCGATAGATCACCGGCGGCGAAGATGTAATCGGGCCGGAGCTCGTCGAGCAGGGCTCGCACGATGGCGACGTCGGCGTCGCCGATCGGCAGTTTCCGCACCTGACCCGTCTGATAGAAGGGGAGGTTCAGGAAGCGGGCCGCGCTGCGGGGCAGCCCCACGGCCTCCAGGGCCGAAATCGCCTCGGACTCCCGGATCATCCGCTTCAGGTCCTGGACCAGCGGGATGTCCACGTCCCCCGGCGCCTTGCGCTCGAAGCTCTGGTCCACGGTTTCGCGAGCCCGCCGCACGGCGTCCCGGTCCAGGCCCAGGGCGAGGGCGGCCCGCTCCACGAAGTCCAGGTGCCGCCGCACGTCGTGGTCGAACACCGCGATGTTGCCGCTGGTCATGTACGCCACGACGATGGTGTTCTCGTTCTCCCAGAGCTTGCGCAGGATGCCGCCCATCGAAATCACGTCGTCGTCGGGGTGGGGGGAGAAGACCAGCACCCGCTTCCTGGTCGGGAGCTTGGAGCGGCCCCGGATCTTGGCGCCGAGGCGGTTCCACACCTCGCCGTTGATCGGCCCGGGCGCGCCGTACTTGGCGAGCAGGGGGCTCAGGTGGTGCTCGGCGTAATCCCTGGCCGAGAGCTTGAGGATGGCCTTGCCGGTCTCGTCCGCCAGCCAGACCACGGCGCGCTCCACCAGTTCGGGGGTCCACTCCACGGCCTCCAGGACCCAGGGCGTCTTGACCCGGGTGAGCTCGGCGGCGGCCGCGAGGTCCAGGTAGACGGTGGCGTTGGGGTGACGCTGGAGGAAGGTGGCGGCCACGTCGGAGGAGACTTCCCCCTCCACGGCCCGCCGGACGATGTCGGCCTTGTGTTCACCCGTGGCGATGAGGGCGATTTCGCGGGCCTCCAGGATGGTGGCCACCCCCATGGTGATGGCCTCGCGCGGCACGTTGTCCTCGCCGAAGAAGTCCGCCGCGGCGTCCTTGCGCGTGATGGTGTCGAGGGTGACCAGGCGGGTGCGGGACTCCGGCGGAGACCCGGGCTCGTTGAACCCGATGTGCCCGCTCTTCCCGATGCCCAGGATCTGGAAGTCGATGCCGCCCGACTCGGCGATGGCGCGCTCGTAGGCGGCGCAGTAATCGGCCAGGCGCTCCCGCGGCACGGCGCCGTCGGGAATGTGCACCTGCTCGGGCCGGACGTTGACGTGCTGGAACAGGTTCTCCCACATGTACCGGTGGTAGCTGTGGGGGCTCTCGGGCGCCATCGGGTAGTACTCGTCGAGGTTGAAGGTCACGACCCGGGAGAAGTCCACCTCGCCCGCCTGGTGGCGGCGAATCAACTCCCGGTAGATCCCGATCGGGGTGCTGCCGGTGGCGAGGCCCAGCACGCACCGGCCCTTGGCCTCGGTTTCGCGCCGAATCACCTCGACGATGCGATCGGCCAGCAGCGCCGCCAGGTCGTCGTGGTCGGGCACGACCACGGTGCGGATGCGCTCGCGCGCGCGCGGCCCCTCCACGGTGGGAACCGGGCGGCGCGCCGGCGAGCGTGCGGTGGTGCGAAATGTGGCCAGCTGGCGACCTCCTGCGGCAGGAGACAACGTAACGGGCAAGAGGTCATCGGACAACCGCGACGGAGGTGCCCTCGATGAGCGCCGCAGCCCGAATCGCCGCTCTGCTCGCCACGACGTGCGCCGCGTGTGCGCGGCCGCCCCGCGCCCCGGAGGTGGAGGTCGCCGAAGTCCGGGGGTTGTGGGTGGTGCGACACACGCTGGCGCACCGGGACAGCGTACGGGCCATGGTCCGGCGCGCCGCCGCGGCGGGGTTCAACACCCTGATCGTGCAGGTGCGGGGGCGGGGCGACGCCTATTATCGCGGCCGGTGGGAGCCCCCGCCGCCGGCCCTCGCGGGGAACCGGCGCTACGACCCGCTGGCCCTGACGATCCGCGAGGCGCGGCGGCGGGGGTTGCGGGTGCACGCCTGGGTGAACACCCACCTGGTGGCCAACGCCGACACCCTACCCCTCGATTCCGCCCACTTCGTCTATCGGCGGCCGGACCTGCTCGCGGTGCCCCGGGCGCTGGCCCGGGAGCTGTACCCGGCCGATCCGCGAGATCCCCGCTATCTCGAGGCCCTGCGCGCCTACGCGCGCGACAATCGGGACCATGTCGAAGGCTTGTACGCCAGCCCGGCGGCGCCCGAGGTGAAGGAGCACCTCTACTCGATCTGGATGGATCTCCTGGAGCGCTACCGCCTGGACGGCCTGCATTTCGATTACGTGCGCTATCCCGGGCCCGACTACGATTACTCGCGCGTCGCCCTGGAGCGATTCCGCGACTGGCTCGCGCCGCACCTGCCCGACAGCGTTCGCGGCCGGCTGGCCCAGCTCGAGGCCGCCGATCCCCTGGTGTACACCGACTCGTTTCCCGGCGCCTGGGACCGGTTTCGCCGCCTCCAGATCACCGAGCTCGTGGAGCGGGTCTACCACGCCGTCAAGAAGCGCCGGCCCGGGGTGCTGGTGAGCGCCGCGGTGTTCGCCGACGCGGCGGACGCCGAGGCGCGGCGCTTCCAGGAGTGGCGGGAATGGCTGCGGCGCGGGTGGCTCGACGTGGCCTGTCCCATGGCGTACACCGACAGTCTCCCCCTCTTCCGCGAGCGGATTCAGAGCGCTCTCGAAGCCGCCGGCGGGGGAGCCCGGGTGTGGGCGGGGATCGGGGCCTATCGGAATACGGTGGACGGCACGGCGTCCCAGGTCGCGGTGGCGCGGGAGCTGGGCGCGGCCGGGGTGGTGCTCTTCTCCTACGACTTCATGGCGCGCCAACCCGGCCCCGCCCCGGAGACCAGCTACCTGCGCGCGGTGTCCCGGCAGGCGTTCCCGGCTCCTCAGGAGCCTCCGAACCGGTAGCCCACGCCCAGCTGGACCGCCGCGATCCAGTTGTCTCCCGCGCGGTTGGCGGGCGACGGCAGGTAATCCAGCGACCCGTCGGCCCGGAACACCAGCGCGCGGGCGAGCTTCACCCGGAACCCGAACAGCCCCGTGATACCGGCGTCGGTTTCCTTCCAGGCGCCACCGTAGCTGTTGCCGACCACCCCGAGGCCCGCCACGAGCTGGCCGCGGTCCGAGTAGGGGCGGAGGTAGTTCACCCGCAGGTGAAGCGAGCGGTAGCTGGTTTCCGGGATGCCCGCGAGCCCGTCCACGGCCGAAGCCGAAAAATCGGCCTCCAGGAGCCAGCGGTCGCCCGGGAGCACGCCGGCGCGCGCGCCCAGGCCGGCGGTCCCCGTGACCTCGAGCGAGGGGTCGAACAGGGTGCCCCGCGCGAACACCCCGGCCTCGAAGCTGGGGCCCTGCTGGGCGGCCGCCGGCACCGCCAGAGCGGCCAGGGCCGCGCACCACCATGCCACACGCCGGATCATGAGATCACCTCTCGGTGGCCGGAATGGGCCAGCATTCCTGCGTCCCGTAGCTCACGGTCGTGCTTCCGAAGTAGGGCCCGCTGGGCCACTCGTCGATGCCGTAGTAGCGCTTGTAGCGCCGCAGGTCCCCCATCCGGTGCCCGTCGAGGAAGAAGTCGCGGCGCCGCTGGTCCCGGAGCGCGGCGAGGTACTCCGCCGGGGTGATGGTCGCGGCGAGCGCGGTGTCTCCACCCACCGCGCGGCGGTCGTTCACGAACGCCAGGTTGGCCGGGGTGAGCCCCTCGACTTCCGCGATGACATAGCGCGCTTCCAGCGCCGAAGCGACGCGCATCGTGGACGTGGCGGCGAACCGGCCGCCCGCGAAGCTCCCGTCGGTGTTCCGCAGCGCGGCGTTGTAGGTGCTGAACGCCTGGGGCGAGTTCGGCGTCAGCCGGGTGGTCCCGTCCGCCGTGGTGCGCAGCTCGCCGGGGACGCGGGGGTCGGTCCGGTTCAGGGCATCGAACGGCGTCCCGGACGCCGAGAACCAGCGCTCCGCGTTCATGAACTCCCAGAAGGGATTCCCGTATCGCCGCCGCTCGGCGGAGGTGGCGCCGTCGCGGTAGTGGGCCCGGAACTCGAAGCCCTTGGAGGCCTCGGAGCCGTACGCCGGCGTCACCGCGGCCGCGTAGGCCGCGGCGCGCGGGCCGTCGTTCTTGTGGAGGGCCGCCCGGGCGGCGCCGACCCGCGCGAAGTTGGCGATGGAGTCGGCGCCCAGCGAGTCGGCCCGCAAGACGGCCGCGGTCTTCGCCGCCCCCGCCACGGCGATGGCTTCGTCGAAGCGCGCCAGGGCGGAGTCGAGCAACTGGTCCCAGGGCACCGGGGCGCTGCGGTTGATGGGCGTCTCGCACATTTGCTCGCCTAACAGGACCCAGGCGTACCCCGCGTAGGCCAGGACGCGGGCCAGCCGCAGGTCGCTCGCCGCCGCCGCGCCCCGCAGGGCCTTCAGCCGGCCCGCCACGCTGTCGCCCATGAAGCGGGCGCGGTGCAGCCCGTTGTACACGGCGGCCAGGTAGGTGCCGTTGAGCTCGCCGACGGCCCGCCGGTCGATCTCGCCGTTCTCGAAGAACCCGTGATGGTTGCGTAGCTCGTCGGTGAAGGCGCCGCTGAAGAGCGCGGTCCAGGCGAAGGCGGGCTGGAAGTCGCCGATGACGCCGTTGACCATGAGGCCGATGTACACGGAGTCTTCCAGGGCCGGCGGCTCGATGGCGCCCGGGTTGGTGACCTTCAGCCAGTCGCCGCACCCGCTCACCCCGACGGTGGCGAGGCCGAGTGCCGCGACCAGGGCTCGGGGCGACCGGCGGCGTGGAGAGCGATGGCGCATGGCGGTCCTCCTCGCCTCAGAAGCTCAGGTTCACCGACAGCGACAGGCGGCGCAGCATCGGCACCGGATAGGCGTCGGCGCGGGCGAAATTGACGTCGCCGTAGGAGTTCACCTCCGGATCCATCCCCGAGTAGTCGGTCCAGAGCGCGACGTTGTGGGCCGCCAGCGTGAGGCTCGCGGCGGTGGCGCGAAACCGCTGCGCCCAGGCGCCCGGCATGGTGTAGGTGAGCGACACGTCCCGGAGCTTGAGGAAATCGGCCGGCTCGATCCAGGCGCCGGGGATGTTCTGGCGCCAGACGTTGACCTCGGGGTTGAGGGCGGCGCCGGTGACCGGGTCCACGTTCCGGGGATCGGCCAGCCTGGCGCAATTGGCCCGCACCCGGCAGCGATCGAACTCGCGCTGATTGAAGAGGAAGTGCCCGCCCTTGTAGTCGAACAGCACGAAGAGCCGCACGTCGCGGAACAGGGTGAAGGTGTTGGCCACGCTGATCTCCCGCGTGGGCGCGGACGGTCCGATGTAGGTGGCCGTGTCGAGTTGCACCACGCCGCCCACGATCACCGGCGTCCCGTCCGGGTTGCGGAGCGGCAGCCGGGCCCAGTACCCCGCCAGCGGGTAGCGCTCGCGGTGCTGTTGGACGGTCCCATACGACTGCCCGCTGGGGATGAGATTGACCCGTCCCGGGTCGCCGAACGACACCAGCCGATTGCGGTTGGTGGCGAGGCTCAGCCGGCCTTCCCAGACGAAGTCCGGCAGCCGCACCGGGGTGGCGGTGACGGCCAGCTCGACCCCGGTGTTCGAGATCTTGCCGAGGTTCCGGAGCTGGGCCTGGGTGCCGCCATAGAACGTACCCCCGAACCCGGTGGAGCCGGGCACGCCGGTGGAAATGATCACGTCGTCCATCCGGCGGTCGTAGTAGGTGAATTCCACGCCCACGCGGTCTTCCAGCAGGCCGAGGTCGAAGCCGACCTCGAGCTCTTCCCCGCGCTCGGCGCGCAGGCTGTCGTTGCCGTAGGCGAGCACCCGCAAGGCCGACCGCACCGAGTCGCCGATCACCGCCCGGTCCACGGTGTAGGTCTGGTCGGCCGAGAAGGGATCGGGCGCGCGACCCGCGTGTCCGTACGCGGCGCGAAGCTTGAGATTGCTCACCCGCGCGGCGGCCAGGCGGCGGGCCAGTCCCGGCTCCTCGGAGGCGATCCAGGAGATCGAGGCCTTGGGGTAGACGATCAGGTCGAACGCCTGCCCGAAGGCGGAGTGATCGTCCGCCCGCAGGGCGCCGGTCACGAACAGCCGGTTCTTCCAACCCACCTGCTCCTGGAGGTAATAGCCCAGGTTCCGGCTCTCGACGAAGCTGTTGGCGCCGGCGGTGACCGTCGCCGTACCGATGAGCGTAACGTCGGGCGCGCCGAATCCGCGGCCCGAGGCGAGCAGGGTTTCGCGCCGGCGGGCGGTCGCCTGGATGCCGAAGGAGGTGGTGCTCTGGAGGTCGGGATTGAGGTCGAACCCTAGGTTCCCCGCGTAGTCCACCGTGTAGAGCACGTTGCGCAGGTGGCGCTGGGCCACGATGCCGCCCGGCTCGCCGGCGAAGCTGGCGTCCACCGAGCCCGGCGGCGAGATGATCTCCGCCTGGCCGCCGGTGTAGTCGAACCCCAGCGTGAGGCGGTTGCGGAACCAGGGGAACGGCTGGGCGTTCACCGTGGCCCCGATGGTGAAGCGATCGGACTTGGTGCGGTTGTTGTAGGCGTTCGCCTGCGCCGCGTTGGTGGTGCCCCACCCGGCGCGGGTGGTGTCGCCTCCCGGCGGCACCCGCCCGGGCTGGCCGCGGGCGGCGCTCAACAACAGCGCCTGTGCCGATTCGTCACCCACCGGCAGCCGGAGGTCCCCCTGGACGTAGCTGGAGTTGATCTGAAAGTCGAGCTTGGGGTCCGGCGTGACCGTGAAATTGGCGCGGACCGAATTCCGCTCGTTGAAGCTGTTGTAAAACACGCCCTCTTCCCGGTCGCCCGTGGCGGCCACGTAGTAGGCCAGCCGCTCGGTTCGCCCGTTGGCCGAGAGGGAGAGCCGGCGCACGGCGCCGGTGCGGAGGGCCAGGGGGTCGCGGCGCAGAGGGTTGTCGCGCAATACCGTCCCCGGCGCCACGCCCTGGCATCCCGGCCAGATCGGGTTCCCGGCCGCGTCCCGCGCCGCGATCTTGGCGTTGTCGCACACGGTGAAGTTGTCCGGGATCGGCAGCTCCCAGCGGTTCCCCGCCAGCTCGCTGCGCACGTCGAAGCGCAGCGACTGGCCGCCCCGGGCGCCTTTCTTGGTGATGATCTGGATCACCCCGTTGGCCGCTTCGGCGCCGTAGAGCGTCGCCGCCGCCGGGCCCTTGATCACCTCGATGGACTCGATGTCCGCCGGGTTGATCAGGTCCAGCGCGGAGGTCTGCTGGCCGCGGAACGACGTGGTGCCCGCCCCCGAGGGGGTGAACGTGCCCAGGTTCTCGCTGCTGAAGCGGACGCCGTCCACGTAGATCACCGGCTCGTAGGCCGTCAGCGAGCTGGCTCCGCGAATCCGGATGTCCACCCGGGTGCCGGGGGTGCCCGCGTTGGGCAGAATCTGCACCCCCGGGGCCTTGGCCTGGAGCAGGTCCACGGTGTTGCTGATGGCGGTCTGCTGGGCGAGCTCCGCGGCGTTGATCGTGGTGATCGCGTTCCCCAGGGTCCGTTTGCTGGTGGGCCCGGGGGTCCCGGTGATGACCACCTCGTCGAGCTCGATGGCGGTGGGCCGAAGCAGGAATTCCACCCGGGCGGTCTGGTCCGCCGTCACCGTGACCCGCTGCTCGGCGGGCGAGAAGCCGATCAGCTTGGCCCGCAGCACCGCCTCGCCGGGCGGCACGTCCCCGATGACGAACACCCCGGCGGCGTTGGACACGGCCGCCCGGGTGCTGCCGACCAAGACGATCTCGACGCCGGCGAGGGGGCGCTGCGTGTTGGCGTCGAGGACCGTGCCCTGGATGCGACCGGGTGCCTGACCCGCCAGCGGCGGG
>DATLXT010000247.1:0-3791 GCA_035575475.1 Gemmatimonadales bacterium
GGCCCCCGCCGGCCGGCGCCCGGGCGCTCCGCCGGGGGCGCCGCACCGGTGATCAGCTCCCACACCACCGCCGCGTGCTCCACGGCGGGGGGCGCCACCACGATCACGCTCCGGCCGCGCTCCAGCGCGGCCCGGGCTTCGACCACTCCCGTCACACCCACCTCGGTTGTCAAAGGGCGGAGAGACCCGGACCATGCTAGCTTCACGGCAGGCGCGATGCAACCGGGGGGCGACATGAGACTGCGGGAATGCGGAATGCGGTGGCTCGTCGCCGCCCTGGGCCTCTGGGCCGCTCTCGGCCCGGCTGCCGCGCAGCGCCCCCGCGCGCGGGACCTCGGCATCATAGTAGGTGTCCTGCCCCCCGGACCCTGGAATGCCATCACCGATGTAGCGGGCGTGAGGGTCGGCCACACCACGGTCGCGCGCGGGGACTCGATCAACACCGGAGTCACCGTCGTCCTGGCTCATGCGGGAAACCCGTTTCGCGACAAGGTGCCCGCCGCCGTGGTGGTGGGGAACGGCTTCGGGAAGCTCCTGGGCTCGACCCAGGTCAACGAGCTGGGCGAATTGGAGTCGCCGATCGTGCTCACTTGCACCTTGTGCGTCCCCCGCGCCGCCGACGCGGTGCTCACCTACCTCCTCGGGCTACCCGGAAACGAGGACGTGCGGTCGGCGAACCCCGTGGTGGCGGAAACCAACGACGGGTTGCTGAACGACATCCGCCGGAGGCCGATCGCGGAGGACGACGTGCTGGCGGCCATCCGGAGTGCCGCGGCCGGCTCGGTGGTGGAGGGGTCGGTCGGGGCGGGGCGGGGCACCGTCGCGTTCGGCTGGAAGGGTGGGATCGGCACCGCCAGCCGGCGCCTCCCGGCCTCCGCCGGCGGCTGGACCGTGGGAGTGCTGGTCCAGAGCAACTTCGGCGGGCTCCTCACGATCAACGGGGCTCCGGTGGGCCGCGAACTGGGACGATACTACCGACAAGAGACCGGCGCCGATGGCTCCATCATCATCGTCGTCGCGACCGACGCGCCGCTGGATCACCGGCAGCTGACCCGGCTGGGGCGTCGGGCCCTCGCCGGCCTGGCCCGAACCGGCTCCAGTATGTCCAACGGGTCGGGGGACTACGTGATCGCGTTCTCCACCGGTCGCTGGGGCGGGAGCGGGGCGGGCGGCTCGGGTGAAGGGGGTGGTGCGACGGCTGCCGAGCCCGGCGCGCCCGCCGGCGGGAGGGCCGCCCCCCGCTCCCCGGGCGGGCGTCTTCAGACGGCGACGGTGGTGACGAACGAGGCCATGTCTCCCCTCTTTCAGGCCGTCATCGAGGCCACCGAGGAGGCGATCTACAACTCCCTGTTGCGCGCCGAAACCGTCCGCGGCTATCGTGGCACGGCGACGGCGTTGCCGTTGGACTCGACCGTCGCCGTCCTCAAACGCTACGGAGCCATCCGCCCATGACGGACGCCCCGCGACGCAGCGCCCTGTCCACCAACCTCCAGTACCTCGAGACGTCGGCCACCATCGCCGTGTCGCAGGAAGCGCGCCGCCGCCGGGCGGCGGGCGAGGACGTGGTGGATCTCGGCGCCGGCGAGCCCGACTTTCCGACGCCGCCCCTGGCCGCCGAGGCCGGCATCCGGGCCATCAAGGAAGGCAAGACCCACTATCCGCCCAACGCCGGGACTCTCGAGCTGCGAGCCGCGGCGGCCACCCATCTGTCCCTGCTCTCCGGCGGGCGCCCGGTCAACGCCGATCACCTGGTCGTCTCCAACGGCTCCAAGCAGGCGCTCTTCAACGCCTGTTTCACCGTGTTCGGGCCGGGGGACGTCGTGGCGATCCCGGCGCCCGCCTGGGTGTCGTATCCGCAGATCGTGCACCTGGCGCGCGCGCGACCGGTGCTGGTGCCGGGCGCGCCCGAATGGAGCCTGAAGGTCAGCGTCCGCGAGCTGGAACGGATTCTGCCAGCGGCCACCGGGCTGATCCTGTGCTCTCCCTGCAACCCCACCGGCGCGGTCTACACCCACGCCGAGATCAAGGCCATCGCCCAGTGGGCCCGGGACCACCGCGTATGGGTCATCGCGGACGAGATCTACCGCCGGATCCACTACGGAACCGGACCGGCGCCGTCCTTCCTGGATCTCCCGGACGACCTGCTCGAGCGCGTGATCGTCATCTACGGCGTCAGCAAGGCGTACGCCATGACGGGGTGGCGGATCGGGTTCGCGCTGGCGCCGCCGGCCGTGGCGCAGGCCATGAACGCGCTCCAATCGCACACCACCACCGGAGCGAACCACCCGGCGCAGTACGCGGCGGCGGCGGCGCTGGGCGACGAGCGGGTGGAACAGGACGTGGCCCGCATGGTGGCCGAGTTCCGCAAGCGGCGGGATCTCGTGGTCGGACGGTTTCGGAAGGAACTGCCCGGCGTCGAGTTCGTGGAGCCGACCGGAGCGTTCTACTTCTTCTTCCGGGTGGACTCCTTCGGCCGAATCACCGGCACCGAGTTCTGCACCCGGCTGGTGGCCGAGAAAGGGGTGGCCCTGGTCCCGGGCGCCGCCTTTGGCGACGACCGCTGGGTCCGGATGTCCTACGCGGCGGCCACCAGCGAGCTCACCAAGGGCCTGGACCGCTTGATGGCGTTCGCCCAGAGCTTGGGCGACTGAGACTCACAGCCTGGCCGGGCGTCGGGACAGCACCTCGATCCCGGTCTCGCCCATCACGCAGTCGTCCTCGATTCGCACGCCGAACTTACCGAGCTGATAAACCCCGGGCTCGATGGTGAAGACCATCCCGGGCTCGAGGCGGGTGGCGTTCCCTTCCACGAGGTACGGCGCTTCGTGGCCGTCCATCCCCATCCCGTGTCCCAACCGGTGGGTGAAGTAGGGGCCCAACCCCGCGTCGGTGATCACCGCGCGGGCGGCCCGGTCCAGCGCCTGGCACTCGATGACGAACGGGCGACCCAGCTCCATGGCCGCCGTCTGCGCGTCGTGGACCAGGTTGAAGACCCTCCGGAATTCCTCCGAGGGCGTGTCGCCGAACCAGATCGTGCGGGTGAGGTCCGAGGTGTAGCCGCCCACCCGACAACCGCAGTCGATGAGCACCACGGTCTCGCGGGCCAGCGTCGTGCCGCCCGGGCCGCCGTGCGGCAGGGCGCTCGAGGGCCCGAACTGCACCAAGCCACCGCCGGATGCACCCCGGCGTTGCATCTCCTCGGAGAGGACCCGCGCCACCTCCCGCTCGGCCATTCCGGGCCGGAGGTGGGCGAAGGTGGCCGTCATCGCGGCTTCGGTGATCTCCACGGCCCGGCGGATCAGCGCCAGCTCCTCGGGCGCCTTCACGATGCGGAGACGTTCCGTGAGGGCCGCCCCGTCGGTCCACTGCCAGCCGGACAGGGCGTCGGCCAGGCGGCGGAACGTGTGGTAGTCGGTCGTGGGCTCCAGGGCGCCGCGGCCCCGGGGCTTGATCGCTCGCAGCGCGTCCGCCACCAATCCGTAGGGATCGTCGTGCTCCTCCCAGCCCCGGACGTCGGGAATGGGCGTCGCGCGGCGGATACGCTCCACCTCGAAGGCGGGGCAAATGACCAGGGGGTCGCCCTCGGCGGGCACGAGGAGGGCGATCAACCGCTCGCTTCGCCCCGGGTGGTAGCCCGTGAAGTACTGGTAATTCGTGCTGGGCGTGGCGAAGAAGACATCGAGACGCCGCCTCTGGAGTTCCTCCCGCAGCCGCCCCAGGCGCCGGACGAAGGTCTCGGCGGGAAGTTCGGGCATCTGGGGGTGCGGGTGGTGGGGCGCGCGGGCGCTCGC
>DATLXT010000248.1:0-4115 GCA_035575475.1 Gemmatimonadales bacterium
ATCGCCGTCGCGGCGGCCACCGCCACCGCCGCCTTCGCCGTCAGACCCCTGACGGTCCCGACCAGCACCCTCGGACCTCGTCGGCTCACCATCTCTCCTCCTCCTCCCGCGCCGCCTCGATCTCGGCCGCGTCACGCTCCAGGTGCCAGCGGAGCCGGTCGCGCCGGCGCAGGATCTCCTCGCTCGGGACGAACTCCGCGTCGGCGGGCTGCTCGACACCGAGCGCCCGCCCGATCTCGTCCACAACGTCCTGGTCGGGGGTCGCGACGCTGCCGCCGACCGCCTCCTCCCCCGACGACTCCGCCCGCGGCCAGTCAGCGTCGAGGTCACCGCCGCTGAGCCGCGGCCCCGCTTCCGGGTGGCTCTCCACGACGCCCAGGAGCCCCCGAGGCTCGGCGCGCTCCTCAAAGCCGCCGGCCGCGCGCCGGCTCCGGCCGCCTGGACGCGGCCGCCGGGGCGACCGCGACGCCTTCCCGGTCTTCTTCTTCCCCATGATCACCACTCCAGGGTCTTGACGGTCGGCAGCGTGGAAGACGGCGGCCGTGCCCCGCTCGGCGGCTTCCCGGCGGCTCTCGCCTGCAGCCTCCATGACGGCCCGGTAAAACGCCTGCGGAGTCATCGCCCCCTCGGAGCCCGGACGGTGAGCACCGGACAGCCGGCGGTGGCGATGACGCGCTCGGCCACGCTGCCCAGGAAGAACTTGGCCACCGCGCCCCGTCCGTGGGTCCCCATGACGATCAGGTCGGCCCCGCGGGCGCGCGCGGTCCGCACGATCTGCTGCGGGGCCGAGCCCTCCGCCACCACCGCCCGCGCCTTCACGCCGGCCCGGGCGGCCCGGGCCAACAGGCGGTCGAGCCCCTTGCGCGCGTACTCCCGCGAGGACCGCTGGATCCGCTCCCAGGTGGTCGGGTTCACGTAGCCGTCGGGGCCGAGCGGCAGGACGTCGTCGATGACGTGGAGCACGATGAGCTCGGCCCGGTTGCTCCGGGCCAGCTCGAGGGCCCGCGCGAACGCGGGAGCGGACGCGCTCGAGAAGTCCGACGGGTGGAGGATTCGAAGGAACGTCTTCGCCATGGCTGCTCCTCCTCAGCTGAGGTCCCGCCGCCGCGCCTCGAACTCCTCCCGGTTGATCTCCCCGCGCGCGTACCGCTCGCGCAGGATCTCGAGGGCGGTGTCCCGTCCGGGCCGACGGTCGGCTGTCAGGAGCCAGCGGACCGCGAGGACCAGCGCGGCGATGACGAGGCCCCAGAACAGGAGCATCGTCAGCATGACGACCAGCCCGCCGGCCCCCCACATCCAGGCCATCGGGTGCATGCCCCACTCCCACGCCCGCTCCTGGGCACCCACCGGCGCCCCGGGCAGGGCCACGGCCAGCGCGCCCGCTCCACCGGCCACCGCGAGGACGCCGCCCCGCCCCATCAGGACCGGACCGCCGCCGCGGGGGCTGCCATCGCGCCGGCGACGAAGGCACGCAGGAAATCGGATTCGGTCACGATGCCGACCAGCCGCTCGCCGCTGACCACCGGCAGTGCCCCGATCTTGTGGTCCAGCATGATCCGGGCCGCGTCCCGGGCGTCGCGCTCGGGTTCCACCACGATGAGCGATCTCGACATGACCTCGCCGACCTTCAACCGAGCCAGCAGGTACGTGATCTCCCAGACCGAGAGGCTGGTCGCCGGCGACGGCAGGTTGAGGCGGATGTCCCGGTCGGTCACGATCCCCACCAGGCGCGGCCCGTCGACCACCAGCAGGTGACGGATCCGATGCCTGGCCATGAGGTCCCGGGCCTCCAGGACCGGGGTGGAGGGCACGACCGTGACCGGGCTCCGACTCATCAGATCACCGACACGCATTGGCCCCTCCTTCTCAGCGGCCGGCGAGATACCCGAACGCCGCCGGCCAGATCAACATCGTTGGGGAATCCCACCCCGACCAAGAGGAGCGTCCGCCGGCGAGACACATCGCGGTCGCCGACGTTCACGCCCGCCCGCGCTGGGCGACCTGCGCCGCGGTTTGGCGCATCATGAGCACCGGCAGCTCGGTGGTCCTCAGGACCGCCTCGGCCACCGAGCCGAACAGGAGCCGCCCGAGCCCGCTCCGGCCGTGCGTCGTCATGGCCACCAAGTCGGCCTCCAACTCCCGGGCGGCGGCCGCGATCTCGACCGCCGGGTCCCCGCGACGGACCATCGTCCGGACCCGCACACCCCGGTCGCGGAGCTCGGCGGCCAGGCCGTCCAGGTACCTCTCCGCCTCGGCCCGACGGGCCTCGACGTCCTCCACCACGACTTCGCGGCTCCCCTCGATGACCGACGGCGGGATGGGAACGACCACCCGCACGAGCGCGACCTCGATGTCGAGCGGCCCCGCAATCTCCAGCACGAAGGGCAAAATCGCCTCCGCGGTCTTCGAACCGTCCAGCGGGACGAGAAAACGTTTGTACACGGCCCCTCCCGTCGGCGACAGCACGCTGTCAGCCTTGTCCTGCCAGCCTCGTCCACCCGGTCACGGCCTGCAAGGGAGCAAGTTCGAGGCCCGGAGCCGAAGTCGAAATGCCGCGCACTTCCAAGTTCGCGCCGTCACGCTGGTGGGGCGGCGCCGCCGCGCCGGGGCGGACGCGCCCCGGCGCTTGCCAGGGGCCGGCCCGCCTCGGTGAGGCCCGGGAAGCGCCGCGCAGCCCACGGCCGCTCTCCCCCAACCGGCTTGGTTCGGGAGGCACGTGCGATGGCCGACGTGATCAGGGAGGCGTGCATCGGGTGAAGGAGACCCGCCCGGCAGCGCGAGGGCGGTTCGAATTGGATGTATTGGTGGAGGCGGTGGGAATCGAACCCACGTCCGGAAACCCTCAGCGCCAGGCGTCTACGCCGATAGCCGGTTTATCTTGCTGCTCTCTCGCCCGCCCGCCCCTCCAGCCGGCAGGAGATGCGGGGAGCCAGCCTCATCGCTCTCGCTCCTCCCCTGAGGCCGGGTTCGGAGCCAGCCGCCGGAGTATGACGCCCGTTCCCAGACCCCGTCGGCCCGATCTGGCGGACGCTGGCGGGGGTTAAGCCGCCAGGGCTAGCTGAGTGTCGGCAGCTATACCGTTCTCTCTTTTTAACGAGGGGAGAGAAACCTCGAGGCGCAGCCTGGGCCTCACTGGTCCCCGTCGAGACCTGTCGCCCCCGTTCCCCGTGACTGCCTAGAGTGTACCACCGCTGTCACCACTCCCCGCGCCGGCCGGCCCGGACCACGCGATCCATCTCCCGGCGCGCCTCGCGCTCCCGCAGGGCCGCGCGCTTGTCGTGGAGTTTTCGGCCGCGGGCCAGGCCGAGCTCGAGCTTGGCCCGTCCTCCTTTGAAATAGATGCGCAGCGGCACCAGGGTCAGACCCCGCTCAGCCACCTTGCCGGCCAGTCGCCCTATCTCCCGGCGGTGCAGCAGGAGCTTCCGGTCCCGCTCGGGGTCGTGGTTGGCGTCGGTCCCGTGGCTGTAGGGGCTGATGTGGCAGCCCAGGAGCCAGGCCTCGCCGTTGCGTACGGTGGCATAGGCGTCCTTGAAGGTCACCTGCCCCTGCCGCAGCGATTTCACCTCGGTGCCCCGCAGCACCAGCCCCGCCTCGACCGTCTCGAGGATCTCGTACTCGTGGCGCGCCCGGCGGTTGGTGGCCACCGTGCGGTCGCCGTGCTCTTGACTGCCCATGGCCCGCCGGTATTATGACTGACTGCTGCCCGGGCCGAAGTGGCGGAATTGGCAGACGCGCTAGATTCAGGGTCTAGTGCCCGCAAGGGTGTGGGGGTTCGAGTCCCCCCTTCGGCACCACCGCCCCCTCAGCGCATCAGCACCATCTGAGTCTGGATCGTCAGCGAGAGCAGGCGCCCGTCCTCGCCGGTAACGCGCGTCTGCCACACCATCGTGCGCCGGCCGCGGTGCAGCGGCGTGCTCTCCGCCCGCACGGTGCCGGAGCGGGCGGCGGCCAGGAAGTTGGTCTTGGACTCGAGCGTGGTCGTGGTGGCGCCGGCCGGTAGGTTGAGGGCGGTGGCGGCCGCGCCGACGGTGTCGGCCAGGGCCATCAGCGCGCCCCCGTGCAGCGCCCCGCCGACCGTGGTCACGGCGTCGCGGATGGTGAGCTCGGCGACGACG
>DATLXT010000249.1:0-8415 GCA_035575475.1 Gemmatimonadales bacterium
TTTCATCACGATCCTTCGACTGGAACCTCGCGACATCGATCAGGGCCTCATCTCGCTCGGAAAGGCCTGCCACCCCGAAACATGTGCTTCATGTAACATGGAGCACTCCCATTGGCAAGAGCATATGGCTCGGGCTTCAGCCCCGGCGGCTCCGGCCTCTTTGCCGCTCCGCAGCGCGCTAGGCGTCGCGCTGGTCGGCCCGGCTGTCCCGGCGTGTTGCATCCCGCAGATCGCCTCCCGCTAGGCGCATTCTAGTGTGGTGGGCAAGAGACATACTCACCGTCTTGGTGCATCTGGACGCTGGTCGGACAGTGGACTGAACGTCGTGACGGAGCTGCGGAATGCCCGCCAGCCCGGAACCCGCGTAGCTCTCCCGGACTCCTGTCCCCCCCCTCACCCCTCCCGCGACGGATCCATCCCCTCGAAGTGGCCCCCCAGCCACTCGAGGAGCAGAAACACCTCCAGCCCGAGCCCCGCCGCGCCCGCCAGCGCCGCCGGGACCAGAGCCCCGTAACCCAGCCCGGACCAGAGCGTGACGGCCACCAGCCCCGCCACCGCCCCAGGCCCCAGGAGCAGCGCCAGCAGGAGAAGCGCCGAGACCCCGAGCGTCAGGATGTGCTGCCCGGTGGCCTCGATGCCGCCCGGACGGATCTCGGTCCGCACCCAGGCCGGAAAGAAGAGCGCCCCCGCGTTCTGGATGGTGAGCGCAGCCAGGTTCATCGCCGGAAGCCAGACGGCGAACGCCGCGCCCAGCGCGAGCACCGGCCCGCCGGCGAGCCCCGCGCCCAGCCGGGGCAGCGCCACCAGGCCCGCCGCCACCAGCGGAAGCTGAATCGCCGTGAGCGCGAGCGTCGAGGAAAGCACCTCGGCCCCCACCAGCGCCCGACCCGACAGCGGCCAGGTCCGGAGCAGGACCAGCTCCTCCAGGTCCCCGCGCAGGTCGTTCCGGATCCAGAGCGGGCCGAAGAGCGTCACCAGCACCGCCCCGCTCAGGGCCATCGTCCCCGTCACCGCGGCGAACTCCCGATTCGCCTCCCCGCGCATCGCGAGCAGCGCCGCGACCAGTACCAGGAGCGCGAGGAGCACCGGAAACGCCGCCGAGCCGGTGCGCAGGAGCCGGACCTGGTTCTTCCAGACGATGGCCGACACCGGATGGCCGGCCGGCGCGAGCGGCAGGAACCGCACCAGGCGGCGCGCGGCGGGCCTCTGCCCCCCGAACCGCCTGCGCCGCCGTTCCAGCCGCTCCGCGCGCCGGAGGGAGGCCTCCACCGCCGCCTCCTCGAAGGCGCGATCGGCCCGGAGCACCCAGGCCAGATGGAGGGCGAGGACGAGAAGCGCCGGCGGCAGCGCCCCGAACCACTCCCCAGCCGAACCGGCCGACAGGGGGCGGAGCGCGACCCGAAACGGCCACACCAGCCAGGCGAGCGGCGGCGAGGCCACCACCCGCCCCAGCGCGCCGAACAGGGCCTCGTGGCCGCGAGCCGCCGCCGCTTCCAGGGCCGGGAGATGGAACCACAGCGCGCCGATCGCCGCTCCGCCGGCCGCCCCGGCGATCGCCAGCGCCCCCAAGCGCCGCGTCCACCGCCCTGACAACAGGGCGTCCCGGGTGAGCGCCGTCCCCAGCCGATGCAGGAACAGGGTCGCGAAGAACAGATAGAGACTCGCCCCCCGCTGCCACCACGCGAGATCGGATCCCGCGCCCGGCCGCCGGAGCAGCACCGCCCACACCAGGACGCTCAGCGCGATCGGGAGCTGGGCCCGGAGCAGCTTGTAGCGGATGAGCGCCGCCCGGCTGAGAGGGGCGGGGAAGAGGAACTGCACCTCGGCCGGCGTGAAGGCCAGCGCCTGCCGATCGGCGCCGAGCACCCACCACTTGAGCGCCAGCACGGCGAACAACGCCGTCCCGATGGCCTCGGCGGCCCCCGGCGCCACGGCGCCGCCCGCCGGCGCGCCGCCCGGCCACACCAGCACCAGCCAGAGATAGCCGCCGCCCAGCAGCAGGGCGAGGACGTAGCGCGGGCTCCGGACCCGGCGCAGGAGCTGGCGGGCCCGGTTGCGCAGCGTCGCCCGGAAGAGAAACAGGGCCGCCCGGATCACCCCGGCTCCCCGTCCGCGTGGCCGGTGAGCGAGAGGAAGATGTCCTCGAGCCCGCGCCCGGCCAGCTCGGGCCGGCCCGCGCTGATCTCCTCCACCGTGCCGAGCGCTACCCGCTGGCCGTTGTGCAGAATGAGGACGCGCGTGCACAGCTCCTCGACCAGTTGGAGCAGGTGCGAACTCAACACCACCGCCGCGCCGGCCCGGGCCCGGGCCGCGATGGTCCGCTTCATTCGCCGGATACCCACCGGATCGAGCCCGGTGAGCGGCTCGTCCAGCATCAGCACTCTCGGGTCGTGCAGCAGGCCGCACGCGATGGCGAGCTTCTGTTTCATCCCCCGCGAGAGTTCGCTTCCGAGCGCGTCCCGCTTGTCCGCCAGCTCGAGTTCGGCGAGGAGCGGGGCGAGCCGCGGCCCGACGTCCGGCAGCCGGTAGAGCCGGGCCACGAACCGCAGGTGTTCCTCGACGGTGAGATACTCGAAGAGCCGGGGTTCGTCCGGGACGAACGCCAGCGCCCGCTTGGCGGCCACCGGCTCGCGGGCGAGATCGTGCCCGGCCACCACGATCCGGCCCCGAGTGGGCGGGATGATCCCGGCCAGACACCGCAGGGTCGTCGTCTTCCCGGCACCGTTCGGACCCACCAGCCCCAGGATCTCCCCCGGTCCCACGGCGAACGACAGCCCTTGCACCGCCGCCAGCGGCCCGTACAGCTTCGTGAGCCCCTCTACCGCGAGCACGGCCCGGTCCGGAGGCGGCGGTGAAACCCTGCGGCCCGCTCAGGCGTCTCTGAATGAAACATCGTCACTCCTCCGGCAGAGGCGCGGTCGTATGCGAAACTACTGGCTGAGAATCGCCGCCGGTGCCTTCGGTATCTTCGCCGCCGGCATGCTGCTCATCGCCGGCTTCCGCCGGCTCCGCGACGGCGTGGCCGAACACCTGCAAGGTACCGACCCCATCTCGCTCCCGCTGGCCGGCCTCGTCCCGTTCAGCCTCGATCGGGAGAAGCTCGGATCGGTGGACCGGGTCGAGCTGCTCCGGAGCGAACCCGAGCGGATTGCCAGGCTCCGGGTGATCGTCGAGCTGGCCGATTCGGCCGCCGCGGCCCGGCTCGGGCGCTGCCGGCTCGCCCTCGACGATCCCGAGCATCTCGACCAGCGGAGCACCTTCCGGTGCGAGACCCTCGAGGCGAGGCCGGCGGGCTTCGAACCGTTCGGCACCGTGGTCGTCAAGGGCCGCTCCGACAGCGCGGAGCTGTTCGTGCCCGTGGCGACGGCCCGGCGCATCCGGTCCACCCGGTTCTGGATCGAGCGCGGCGGGCTGCACGTGGAATCGGCCAGCGATTCGCTGCAGGAGGCCCTCGACGCGATGGCCGACTCGCTGGAGAGCGTCGCGGACTCCCTGTCCGCGGTCGTGTCGGACTCCATCGCCCGGGGCGACCGGCGCAGGGCCGATTCCCTCCGCGCCGGCGCTCTCCGCGAGGCGGCCGCCGGGCTCCGGGAGCACGGCGCGGCGGGTTCGCCCTCGAGAGACTCGATCCGGGCGATGGTGGAACGAGCCCTGGACTCCGCCCGGCTGAGGAAGCCCTCGACCCGCGCGCCCTGACATGCTCTTCGTCCTCGATAATTACGACAGTTTCACCTACAACCTGGTGCAGTACGCGGGCGAGCTGGGCGCCGAGCCCGTCGTGTACCGGAACGATGCCCTCTCGGTCGAGGGCGTCCTCGCCCTGGATCCCGGCGCGATCGTCATCTCCCCCGGCCCGGGGGAGCCGCGCCAGGCCGGGATCTCCATCCCGCTCATCCGGGCGGCGCTGGGCCGGGTGCCGATCCTCGGAGTCTGCCTCGGCCATCAGGCGATCGGCGAGGCCTTCGGCGGCACCGTGAAGCGGGCCGGGCGCCTCATGCACGGCAAGACCACCGAGATCACCCACCTCGGTACCGATCTGTTCGCCGGCCTGCCGAACCCGATCCGGGTCATGCGATACCACTCGCTGCTCGTGGCCGCCGAGGATCTCCCCCCGGTGCTCGAGACCACGGCCTGGTCCCTCGATCGCCCGCCGGGGCAGGAGATCATGGCCCTGAGACACCGCGAGCATCCGGTCTACGGGGTCCAGTTCCATCCCGAGTCCGTGGCGACCGAGCACGGGAAGGCCATCCTGGCCAACTTCCTGCGCCTGGCCTCGACACGGCGGCGCGGCCATGTTGTCACGAGCTCGCTCGAGTGGGGGGACGGGTAGGAAACGCTCCGGGCCACGAGGCCGCGGGGGCTCCCACCCCGCCGCCCGGCCGCTCTCTGCGACTCACCCCTAACCATCTGTCAAGTCCCCACATCCGGGTGCGGCACGACTTTTGACACCGGGCCCGGGCGCTATTACGTTCGGTCATGCGCACCCTCGGGGTCATCCCGGCTCGCCTCGGTTCGACCCGAATCCCTTACAAACCCCTGCAGCTTCTGGCCGGCGAGCCCCTGGTGACGCGGGTGATTCATCGCGTCCGGTCGCTCGGGCTGGTGGACGCGCTGGTGGTGGCGACCGACAGTTCGATGGTGGCTCAGGTCGCCGAGCGGTCGGGGGTTCGGGCGGTGCTGACCGACCCCGGACACCGGAGCGGCACCGAGCGGGTCGCGGAGGTGGCGGAACGGCCGGAGTTCCGCGGGGCGGAACTCATCGCCAACGTGCAGGGCGACGAGCCGTTCCTCCCGGGGGAAGCGCTGGAGGGCGCCCTGGCGCTGGTGGGGGCGGGGTTCGACATCGGTACCGCGGCGGCACCGCTTCCCCCGGAGCAGGCCGCCGACCCGCACCGGGTGAAGGTGGTCACGGATCTCGAAGGCCGGGCGCTCTATTTCTCCCGGGCCCCGATTCCCTGGCGGCGCGAGCCGGGACCGGAGATTGCGGACCTGTACTGGCAGCACGTCGGGGTTTACGTCTATCGCCGGGAGGCGTTGCAGCGCTGGGCGGCTCTGCCGCCCTCGCCGGCGGAGGAGGCCGAGCGGCTGGAACAGCTCCGGCCGCTCCAGTACGGGTTGCGGATCGGGGTGGCCCGGCTGGATCGTCCGGTGCCGCCGGGGGTGGATACGGAGGCGGACCTGCGGCGGGCCGAGGCCCACTGGCTGGCGCAAGCGAGGTGAACCGATGACCGGAAGCTCCACCACCAAGTTTGTGTTCGTCACGGGCGGGGTGGTCTCCTCCCTCGGCAAGGGGATCGCGGCGGCCTCCCTCGGGCGCCTGCTGGTCGAACGGGGCCTCGGCGTCACGATGCAGAAGTTCGATCCCTACATCAACGTGGACCCGGGCACCATGTCGCCGTTCCAGCACGGCGAGGTCTTCGTCACCGACGACGGCGCCGAAACCGATCTCGACCTGGGCCACTACGAACGCTTCATTGACCGCTCCCTCTCCCAGCAGAACAACGTCACCACCGGCCGCATCTACCAGACCGTCATCACCAAGGAACGGCGCGGCGAGTATCTCGGCAGCACGGTCCAGGTCATTCCCCACATCACCGACGAGATCAAGAACGCGATCCGCCGCCCGGCCCCGGGCCACGACGTCGTCATCACCGAGATCGGCGGGACGGTGGGCGACATCGAGTCGCTCCCCTTCCTCGAGGCCATCCGGCAGTTCCGCCAGGAAGTGGGGCGCGACAACGCGCTCTTCATCCACGTGACCCTGGTGCCCTACATCGCGGCGGCGGGCGAGGTCAAGACCAAGCCCACCCAGCACTCGGTCCGGGAACTCATGCAGGTCGGGATCCAGCCCGATTTCCTCATCTGCCGGAGCGAGCGGCCGCTCTCGGCGGAGATCAAGCGGAAGATCGCGCTCTTCTGCAACGTGGACTTCGGCTGCGTGGTGGAGAGCCCCGACGTGCGGTCCGTCTACGAGCTGCCGCTGCGCTTTCACGAGCAGGGGCTGGACCGCGAAGTCTGCGCCCGGCTCCGGCTCGAGACGCCCGAGCCCGATCTCCGGGCCTGGAAGGCGATGGTCCAGCGCGTGCTGGAGCCCGCCCACCGGGTGAAGATCGCCGTGGTGGGCAAGTACACCGACCTCCACGACTCCTACAAGTCGGTGCAGGAGGCGCTGGTGCACGGCGGGATCGCCCACGACACGGGGGTGGAGATCGACTGGATCGCGAGCGACCGCTTCACCGACCAGAAGGCCGCGGGCGAGCTCCTCGCCGGCTACGACGGCCTGCTCATTCCCGGCGGCTTCGGGGTGCGGGGGATCGAGGGGATGATCCAGGCCATCCGCTGGGCCCGGGAGAACGAACTTCCCTTCTTCGGCATCTGCCTCGGGCTGCAGGTGGCGATCATCGAGTTCGCCCGCCACGTCTGCGGCATGACCAAGACCAACAGCACCGAGTTCGAGCCGGAATGCCCCGAGCCGGTCATCGCGCTCATGGCCTCCCAGAAAAACGTCTCCGACCTGGGCGGCACCATGCGGCTCGGGGCCTATCCGGCGAAACTGCGGCCCGGCTCCAAGGCCTGGGAGGCCTACGGGCGCGCCGCCGAGATCAGCGAACGGCACCGGCATCGCTGGGAGGTGAGCAACGCCTATCGCGATGTCCTCGCCGAACACGGGCTCCGGCTCTCGGGCGTCTCGCCGGACGGCGGGCTGGTCGAGGTGATCGAGCTGCCCAATCACCCCTGGTTCCTGGGCTGCCAGTTCCATCCGGAGCTCAAGTCGCGGCCCAACCGGCCCCACCCGCTCTTCGCCGGCTTCATCGGCGCCGCGCTCCGGCGCCGGCTCCAGGGAGAGCAGCCCGCCGCGCGGGCCCGGGACGAGTTGCTCGCCGGCACTCGAGGGTAGGATGGCCTGGACCTTCCGCCACGCGCCGCTGCTCATCGCCGGGCCCTGCGCGGTGGAGTCCGGCGAGGTGATGCTGCAGGTGGCGGAGGAACTGGCCCGGCTGGGCCTGCGCCTCGGCCTCCCGGTCTGCTTCAAGGCGAGCTTCGACAAGGCCAATCGGGCCCGCCTCGCGAGCCCCCGCGGGCCCGGGCTCGACGCCGGCCTCGAGGCCCTGCGCCGGGTCAAGGACGCCACCGGGCTGCCAGTGCTCACCGACATCCACGAACCCGCCCAGGCGGCGCCGGCGGCCCTCGTCGCCGACGCGCTCCAGATCCCCGCATTCCTCTGCCGCCAGACCGACCTGCTGCTCGCAGCGGGACGCACCGGGCGGCCGGTCAACATCAAGAAGGGCCCCTGGATGGCGCCCGGCGAGATCGCCGGGGCCGTCGAGAAGGCCCGGGCCGGCGGCAGCGCGGACCTCGCGGTGACCGAACGAGGGACGTGCTTCGGCTACGGCGATCTCGTGGTGGACATGCGGAGCTTCACGGCCCTGCGCGACGCCACGGGCGTACCGGCGCTCTTCGACGCCACCCACGCCGTCCAGCAACCGGGCCGCGGCCCGGGCGGGGCGAGTGGCGGGACCCGCGAGCTGATCCCCGCGCTCCTCTGCGCCGCGGCCGCGGCCGGCGCGGACGGCTTCTATCTCGAGACCCATCCCGAGCCCGCCCGGGCGGTGAGCGATCGCGCGACGCAATGGCCGCTCGCCGACCTCGGCGACCTCGTCAGCCGCGCCCTCGACGTCTGGGCCGCGGCGCGCCGCCCCGTGGAGTCCCGCCTGTGATCGACCCCGCCCTCGCCGGCCGGATCAAGCTCCTCGCCCTCGACGTGGACGGGGTGCTCACCAACAACGCCATCTACGTGAGCCTGGTGGGCGGGCAGCGGGTCGAGTTCAAGCAGTTCGACATCCAGGACGGCCTGGCGCTCGGCCTCGCCCGGCGCCTGGGCCTCCTCGTGGCCTGGGTGAGCGGGCGCTACTCCGATGCCACCACCCTCCGGGCTACCGAACTCAAGATTGACGAACTGATCCAGGACCGGGGCGCGAGGAAGGTGCCGGCCATGGCCGAGATGCTGCTCCGGCGCGGCATCGGCTGGGACGAGGTCGCCTTCCTGGGCGACGACCTCGCCGACGTCCCGGTGCTCCGGCGGGTGGGCCTGCCGATGGCCGTCGCCAACGCCGTGGACGAGGTGAAGGATCTCGCGGTCTATGTCACCCGGGCTCCCGGCGGCGCGGGCGCCGTGCGGGAGGCGGTCGAAGCGCTCTTCCGGGCCCAGGGCCGCTGGGAGGAAGCGGTCCGGGTCTACCTGGAAGATCGGGGGGAGAAGTCGGACCCCAGGGCCGAGAGCGGGCGGCCCGGCCAGGCGACCGGAGGAGGAGGGCCATGAGGCCGCCGCTCGCGGCGGCACCTCTGCTGGCGGCGCTCGCCCTTGCGGCGGGCTGTTGCGACCAGGCGGTGCGCCCCAGCGCGACCCTCGCCGCG
>DATLXT010000250.1:0-14057 GCA_035575475.1 Gemmatimonadales bacterium
CCTGCCAGTACAGCACCGCCTGGTTCTGGAGCCCGTCGTTCCGGGTGAAGAAGTAGCGGCCGGCCTTCTTGAGGGGGACGCCGTGGCGCGGATAATCCCACAGCTCGGTGAGGCGCCGTCGGATCCGCTCCCGCGCGGGAATTCCGGCGAGGAACCGGAACGTCACGCGGTTCTGGGCCTCGATCCACGCCCGGGTGTCGGGGGCGTCCACGTCTTCCAGCCACCGGTATGGGTCGGCGACCTTGGTACCGTGGTAGTCGTCCACGACGTCCACCGTCTTCGTGGGGGGGTAGGGGATCCTCTGGGCTGCGACACCCCGTCCCACGACCAGTGATGCGAAGAGCAACATGAGCCTGGGTGTGCTCCGAGGAGTTAGCGCGTCCATGGGTCGCGACGTTGACGTAACTTACATCGGGCCTTAAGTTTATGGCATGCATTGGACTTCGGCGTTCCCGGGACATCCCGCCCTGCCGGCGCGGCCTTCCTGGATCGCTCGGACCAATCGAGCCACCCGGCGGGGGCTTCCCCTGGGCACGGGCTATTGCTGGAACAACGACATGAGGTCGGGCGGCCGTTGCTGGCCGGTCGGCCTCGAGGGTGCTTGCTTTGAAACGCGAGATTCTCATCAGCGGGACGCCGCGCGAGACGCGCGTGGCGATCCTGGAGGACGACCGCCTTGTTGAGCTGCTGGTGGATCGTCCCGACGCCCGCCGCACGGTGGGCGACATCTACCTCGGCAAGGTCGAGGCGGTTCTGCCGGGGATTCAGGCGGCCTTCGTCGACATCGGGGCGGAAAAGAGCGCCTTCCTCCACGCGTCGGATCTGATCGAGGCCGACGAAGACGACGAGCCCGGCGACGGCGAGAACGGCAACGGTGGCGGGCGGCGGGATCGGCGGAAGCTGCCCAATATCGCCGACGAGCTGAAGCGGGGCGAAGCTCGGCTGGTGCAGGTCACCAAAGAACCCATCGGGACCAAGGGGCCTCGGGTCACGGCCCAGGTGTCGCTCGCCGGGCGATTCCTGGTCTACATGCCCTTCGGCTCCAAGGTGGGCGTCTCCCGCAAGATCGAAAACCGGGAGCAGCGCGCCAAGCTGCGCGAGATGGTATCGGCGCTGGTCCCCAAGGACTCGGGCGGGTGGATCATCCGCACCGTGGCCGAGGATCTGACGGAGAAGAGCTGCCGGCGGGAGATCGAGCACCTGCACGGCCTGTGGAAGAAGATCACCCGCAAGGCCCAGTCGGTTCGCCCCCCCGCGTTGCTCCAGCGCGAGACCAGCCTCACCCGGGGGATCATCCGGGATCTCTTCAGCGACAGCGTGGATTCCCTCTTGGTCGATTCCAAGGCGCTCTACAACGAGATCGCCCAGTACCTGAAGCAGGTGGACCCGGACCTCCTGCCCAAGGTGAAGTTGCACGACGGCGGCACGCCGCTCTTCGACGAGTACGACGTCGAGACCGAGATCCGCGATCTCTTCAAGCCGCGGGTGGACCTGCCCACCGGCGGGTATCTCGTGATCCAGCCGACCGAGGCCCTGACCTCCATCGATGTCAACACCGGGCGCTATACCGGCAAGAAGGACCCCGAGAGCACCATCCTCAAGACCAACCTGGAGGCGGCTCGCGAGGTCGCCCGCCAGCTCCGGCTGCGCGACATCGGCGGGATCATCGTGGTGGACTTCATTGACATGGAGTCGCGGGGGAACCGGGACCGGGTGCTCCAGGAGCTGCGGGCCCATCTGGCTCGGGACCGGGCCCGCACCAAGGCGTTCGCCGTCTCCGAGCTCGGCCTGATCGAGATGACCCGCCAGCGGGTGCGTCCCTCGCTCTGGCAGTCCATGACCATCGAGTGCCCCACGTGCACGGGCCTGGGGCGGGTGTTCCGGCCGGAGGTCGTCGTGCGGCGGATGGAGCGCTCCCTGCGGCGCGCCGGGGCGGACCGGAAAGAACGCCAGCTGGCCGTGCGGCTGCACCCCGAGGTGGCGCTCTACCTGCTGGAGCAAGAACCCGACTTCTTGCGGCAACTCGAGAAGCAGACCGGCCTCGAGCTGGAAGTGCGCGACGACCCCATGATGCGCCTCGACGAGTTCCGGATGACGGCCAAGCCGGCCGGCAGGGACGTGACCGAGCAGTATGCGGTGGCGTGAAGCTCGTACGGGCCATACGCCTTGACCGCGGCTCCACCGCCGATTAGGGTTCCGACCCCATGACGTACGCCATTTTTGCCACCGGGGGCCGGCAGTTCCGGGCCGAGCCCGGCCGAACCATTCGGGTTCCCAAGCTGGATGCGGAGCCGGGGAGCAAGGTGACCTTCGACCGGGTGCTGCTGGCGAGCGACGGGAAGCACGTCGCCTCGGGGCGGCCCGTGGTCAAAGGCGCCAAGGTCACGGCCGAAGTGCTGCGGCACGGCAAGGACAAGAAGATCCGGATCTTCCGGTTCGCCCGGCGGACGGGGTTCCGGCGTCACGCGGGGCATCGGCAGGAATTCACCGAGATCAAGATCGCCGACGTGAAGGTCGGGTGAGGTGAGCGATGGCACACAAGAAAGGCGTCGGCTCCTCGCGCAACGGCCGCGACTCGGGCCCCAAGTATCTGGGGGTGAAGCGGTTCGGCGGCGAGTTCGTGCGGGCGGGGAACATCCTGGTGCGCCAGCGGGGCACGAAGTTCCACCCCGGCACTAACGTGCGCCGCGGCGCGGACGATACCCTGTTCGCCGTGGCGGACGGGGTGGTGAAGTTCGAACACAAAGACAAGCGGCGGATGCAGGTGAGCGTGTATCCCGCCTAGTACTCCGGCGGCAACCGCTTGTAGCGCTCGAACAACTCCGTCTGCCGGCTCACCAGCGGGATCTCCCGACCCCGGATGAAGACGTGCTCCACCCCGGTTGACAGCTCGAAGGGATCGCCCGACCACACCACCACGTTGGCGACCTTGCCGGGCTCGAGCGATCCGTAGCGCTCGGCCACGCCCCAGAGCTCGGCCGGGGCGAGAGTGACCGCCCGGAGGGCGGCGTCCCACGGCAGGCCGTAGCTCACGGCGTTCCCGGCTTCCTGTTTGATATTCCGCGAGTTGTGCGAGTCGCCCGACATGATCGCCACGGTAATGCCGGCGCGGTGGAGCAGGGTGGCGTTTTCGTACCGGGCGCCCAGCTGGCTGTAACTGGGGATGTTGGTGAGCGGGATGAGCACCACCGGCACCCGGGCCGCGGCCAGCCGGTCGGCCACCATCCACGCCTCGGCGCCCCCGGCGATCACCAGCCGCAACCGGTAATCCTGCGCCAGGCGCAGCGCGCTCTCGATGTCGCTGCGGCGGTTCGCCAGGACCACGAGCGGGAGCCGGCCCCGGAGGACGGGAAGCAGGGCCTCGAGATCGGCCGCCGGCGCGGCCAACTCCTGGATCTGGTCGCGGCGATAGTCGGTCCGCCGCCGGTCGTATTCCAGAGCGTCGTCAAACACCCGCCGGAGACGCTGGACCACGCCGGCGCGGGAGCCGCCGCCCGCGCTCTTCTCGGCGATGTCCGCCACCATGGCGGCGGGCGACTGGACCAGCATGTCGGCCACGGTCTCGCCGGCGAGATCGATCACCACCGCCTGGCCGCGAATCAGCCCCGCGACGGGCGCGCTGAGCACGGTGGTCACTCCCTCGATGCGGGTGACGGGGATGAGCTGGGATCCGGGGTTGATCCCGGCCGCGACGTTGAACGCCGCCGCTACGTCGTCGCCCCGGTAGGCCGCCTCGTTGGTCTCGTCCACCGCGCTGATCTCGGTGAGCCCGATCTGGGTGCCGGAGTCGAAGAGGCCCGGCGTCACCCACTTCCCGGTGGCGTCGATCCGAGTCGCGTCGGCGGGAATCGCCACGTTCGCCCCCACCGCGGCGATCCGCCCGTCGCGGATCAAGACGGTGGCGTTCGGGATGGGGGGGCCGGACACCGGGTACGCGGTCCCACCCGTGATGGCGATGGTCTGGGCCAGGAGCCACGCGATCATGGGTTCCTCGCGGGCCCGGGTACCTGGCCCAGCTCGAAGTCGGTGCGCGGCCGCCTCCCGGCTTCGCGGTCGTAGACCAGCCATCCCTCGTTGTAGACCTGAAGCGCCTTGGTGTACACCGAGAACGGGTCGCCGGACCAGAGCACCACGTCCGCCACCTTCCCGACCTCGAGCGTCCCCACCAGGGAATCGATGCCCAGCACCCAGGCCGGGTTGGCGGTGATCCACCGGAGGGCCTGGTCGCGGGTAACGGCGATCCCCCGGCGCTGGGCGCGGTACATGGCCTTGGCCGCTTCTTGGTTGAGTCGCTGAATGCCCCCGGGATCGTCCGAATGGATCACGGCGCGCGCGCCCGCCTGCTGGAGCAGACCGGCGTTCTCGTAGATCCCGTCCATCGCCTCCTCCTTGAAACCCCACCAGTCGGCCCAGATGGACGCCGCCGTGCCTTCCCGCGCCAGGAGGTCCGCGATCTTGTACGCCTCGACCGCGTGGTGGAAGGAGCGGATCCTGAACCCGAACTCCCGAGCCAGGTCCAGCATGAACGCCATCTCGTCGGCCCGATAGCAGTGGTTCTGCACCTGGATGTTCCCGCGCAGCACCTCGGCGAGGGTCTCGAGCTCCAGGTCGCGCTCCGGCGGATCCCCCTGGCGGTCTTTGAGCCACTTGTCCCAGCGCTCGCGATAGCGCTCGGCCCGAATGAAGGCGGCCCGGTACCCCGCCATGTTGCCCATGCGGGTGGACGGACCGCCGCGGTTGCCGTAGACCCGCTTGGGGTTCTCGCCGCAGGCCATCTTGAGTCCGTACTTCGCGCCCGGAAACTTCATCTCCTGCACCGTGCGGGCGGGCACCAGCTTCAGGATCGCGCTCCGGCCGCCGATGAGGTTGGCCGATCCAGGGAGGGCCTGGATGGTGGTGATGCCGCCCGCGATGGCGAGCGGGATCTGGGGATCCTGAGGCCAGAAGGAGTGCTCCGCCCACACCTCGGCGGTGTTGGGCTGAGTGGCTTCGTTGCCGTCGGATTCGGCGAAGGTCCCGGGCGCGGCATACACGCCGAGGTGCGAGTGTGTGTCGATCAGCCCGGGGGTGACGTACTTGCCGGTCCCGTCCACGATCACGGCGCCGGCCGGGGCCTCGACGCTCGGGCCCAGCGCGGCGATTCGGCCCTCCTCGAGCAGAATCGAGCCGCCGGCAATCTCCTCGCCCGCCGCGGTCAGGATGGTGGCATGACGGATCAGAACCGGCGGGCCGGGCCGCCGGGTGTAGGTGGAGGGGTACTGTGGCCGGTCCACGCTGGTGGACTCGCTCACCGCCCGGCCGGGAGCCGGAGCCTGCGCCGGCCTCGCGGTGGCCGCGGAGCAGCCGGCCACTCCAGCCAGCAGCGCCAGCGCCAGTAACCGTGCGTTCATCTCACCTCCTGTTCGCGCATCGCAAGACCGGGGCGGGGAAGGGAGCGCGGTCAGGGCAGGAGCTCGACGGCCAGCGGCGTGCCCAGCGGCACTACCTTGATCACGCGCCGGGGCGCCTCGGTCGTCACGAACATCTGAATCGGCGTGCGGCCGCCGGTGATGTCGACCCGGTAGGCCTGGAACGTGCCGGCGGGCACGGTGACCGCCTCGGGCGCGTTCACCTTCAGGGAGAGGACCCGAACGGCAGCCTCACCGGCGGTGAAGGCGTTGACCACGAACCCGGCGCCTTCCTGAAGCGGCAGGGCCGGCACGATCACACCGACGGCGTTCTCGTCCAGCGTACCGGCGGCGAGCGCGGTGTCCACCGAGACCGAGCGGGGGGCGCCGCCGGGCTGGGGAACGGTGGCCGTGCCCTGGACCCGGGAGCCCGCGTACCGGAGGTGCGTCTCGCCGCGCTGGGGGCCGAACGCCAGGGTTTGATCCACCTGACGCACGCTGAGATCGGAGGCCCCGAACACCACGGTCGTGGTCTGCTGACCCGTCGGGCCGAGCTGGACGACCTCGGTGTAGATGAGGGAGTCGGGCGTGGCGCGGAGGGTCCTGACCTGGGTGCCGAAGGGATTCCCTTGCAAGAGGATCCGGAAGCTGTCGGTCCGGGCGACGAGCTGCGCCCGGTCGAGCGGCAGGGGACCCGCTTTCGGAGCCAGGTCTTCCACCGTCAGCGGCTTGCCCTCCAGGTCCACCAGCCGGACCGGCGCGATGGCGCGGAGCCGCTGATGTAGCTTGGTCGCGTCTCCCACGACCACGATGGCGAGCGCGTCCCGGCGGTAGTAGGTCCGCGCCGCCGCCCGCGCCGCCTCCCCGGTGACGGCCGCGAGCCGCTCGCGATAGCGCGAGAGGTAGTCGTTCCCCAGGCCCAGCAACTTGGCCGTCGTGACTTGCCGGGCGATCTGATTCGGTGTCTCGATGGAGAGCGGAAACGACCCCACCAGAAACCCCTTGGTGTTGGCGAGCTCCGAATCGGGAACCGTCTCGGTCCGGACGCGATCCACCTGCCGGAGCAGCTCCCCGAGCGCGCTGTCGGCCACCTCGGTCCGGGTCTCCGCGGTCGCCTGCCAGCACCCCAGCCCGCGGTAGCGGTGGTCTTGCGCATAGGCTCCGTAGGTCCACCCCTTCTGCTCCCGGAGAATGAGGAACAGCCGGCTGTCCGCGCCGCCCCCCAGGAGGTGGGTGACCAACCGCAGGGCGTAGAAGTTCGGGTCGCCCGGCGGCATGGTCGTGTTGCCCAGCACGATGTTCGCTTGGGCGGAGCCGGGACGGTGCACCAGCAGGATGTCGGTGGCGCGCGGGGCGGGCGGCCGGGGCCACGGGGGCGCGGCCGCCACCGCGCCCCGCCAGGCACCCAAGTGACGAGCGAGGAGGCCCTCCACCTGCCGCGGGGTCACGTCGCCCGCCACCACCAGCAGGGCCCCCCGCGGGCGCAGGCGCTCGGCGGCGAAGCGGCGCACGTCCTCCCGGGTGATCGCTTTATAGCTCGCGGGCGTGGGCCGCCGCCCGTAGGGGTGGGCGCCGTAGATCTCGCGGACGAAGAATCGATCGGCCACGGCTTCCGGTTGAGACAGCTCGAGCTCGAGCTGAGAGAGGTAGCGGGTCCGCGCCAGCTCCAGCTCCGCCTCGGGGAAGGTCGCCGCCTGGAGGATGTCCCCCAGCAATTCGAAGGCCAGATCCGCGTGCTCGGAGAGCACGCTGGTGGACAGCTGGAGGAAGTCGGGTCCCGCCGAAGCGGCGAGCTCGCCTCCCACCCCCTCGATGGCCGCGGCGATCTGCTCGGCGCTCCGCGCGCGCGTGCCCTTGGTGAGGACCTCGGCCGTCAGGCTGGCGAGCCCTTCCCGGCCCGGCGGATCGTAGGCGCTTCCGGCCGGGAAGCTCAGCGTCGCCGTCACCACCGGCTGCTCGTGATGCTCGATCACCACCAGGTCCAGTCCGCTGGCCAGGCGACGTTCGTGGAAGGGAGGGAATTGCACCGGGCGCAGGGGTCCCGGCGCCGGGGGCCGTTCCTGGGCGGCGAGGCCCGCGAGGGGGAAGAGGGCCACCGCGACGGCCGCGGCGAGAACGTCGATCGCTCTCACTGACCACCTCCCGGGCGCACCACGATCACCAACGCGTTGGCGGAGTCGAGGTACCTGGTGGCCACGCGCCGCAGGTCCTCCGCCGTCACCGCCAGTACCCGGTCGAGCTCGGTGTTGATCTCGGCCAGGGAGTCGTGGAACATGGCGTAGTGCTGGAGCGCCTCGGCCTTGTTGAGCGTAGTCTGGCGTCCGGCGATGAACTGGGCCCGGAACGTGTTCTTCGCTTTGGTGAGCTCCTCGGCCGTGACCCCGCCCGTGCGGATCGCCTGGACCTCGGCCGCGATCAGGCTGTCCACCCGCGCGGGCGGCACCCCCTGGTTCGCCACACCCAGCGCGGCCAGCACACCCGGTCCGCGTCGGCTGCCCAGCAGGAAGACCTGGGTGACCAGCGCCGCCTGCGCCCGGCGCACCACGGCCACGTTCAGGCGGGAGCTCTCCCCCTGGCCCAAAATCACGTTCAAGAGCTCCAGGGCCGCGACGTCGGGGTGGCGGTGCTCGGGCACCCGATACAGACGCAGCACCGCGGGCAGGTTCGCCAGCCGGTCTTCGACCTCCCGGCGCACCATCCCCGGGGAGAAGCGGTATTCGCAAGCGACCGGCGGCGGGGCGGCTCGTCGGGGGATGTCGCCGAAGTACCGCTCCACCAGGCGCCGGAGCTCGGCCGGATCGAAATCGCCCACCACCGCGAGAGTCGCGTTGTTGGGCGCGTAATAGGTGTCGAAAAAGGCCTGCACGTCGGCCAGCGGCGCGGCGTTCAGGTCGTCCATCGAGCCGATCACCGAGTGCGCGTAGGCGAAGCAGCCGGCGCTGTCGTACAGCGCGCTCACCCCGTCGAGAAAGGCCTGCGCGTAAGGCCGGTTTTCCACCCCCAGCCGGCGTTCTTCCTTCACCGTCTCGCGCTGGTTTTCGAAGTTCTCCTGGGTGATGGCGAGCGAGCGCATGCGATCCGCTTCCAGCCACAGCGCCAGGTTGAGCCGGTTCGACGGCACCGTCTCGAAGTAGTTGGTCCGGTCCTCGTTGGTGCTCCCGTTCATGGTGCCGCCGGCCCGCTCGATCAGCTGAAAGTGCTCGGCTTTCTTCACGTTGGCCGAGCCCTGGAACATCATGTGCTCGAAGAGATGGGCGAACCCGGAGCGGCCGGGGCGCTCGTTGCGCGAACCCACGTCGTACCACAGGTCCACCGAGACGATGGGGGTGGAGTGATCGCGGGAGGAGATGACCCGGAGGCCGTTGGCCAGCGAGAAGGTGTCGTAGCTGACCCGCCCGGCCTGAGCGAGGAGCGGGAGGGGCGCCGCCAACCCGGCGACCAGGGCCAGCGTCCTAGGCGGGAAACAGGGTAAGCGCATTGGCTTCCAGTATGGCCTTTCGATGTTCCTCGGCGAGCGGGAGCGCCAGGAACTGTTCGATGTTCCGCCGGAGGTCGCGGACGCCCGGGCTGGGCCAATCGGTGCCCCACAGCACCTTGGACGCGATCTCGGGCAGGCGGGGAAAGTACTCCAGGAGCTTCCCCGGCGGAATGCCGGAGACGTCGAGCCACACGTTGGGGTGGCGTCGCAGAATGAAAAACGCCTCCTCGGTCCAGAACGGCCGCCCGCCGTGCGCCATGACGATCCGAAGATCCGGGAAATCGATGGCCACGTCATCCAGCTCCAGGGGGTTCCCGTACTTGCACCGCGCGCCGGGGAAGATGCTGGTCCCGGTGTGGATCATCACCGGGAGACCGCGCTCCTCGCATCGCCGGTAGATCGCGGCCAGCGCGTCGAGGCCATCGGTGTAGGCGTTGGCGGGGAAGAGCTGGTGAGGCGGGTGGATCTTGAGCAGCCGGACCCCCCGGTCGGCGAGGCGGTCCACGTCCCCCCGCGGGTCGCGGGTGTGCCGGGGATGTACTCCGCCGTAGGGCAGGAGGCGCTCCGGGTCGGCGCGGGCGTATCGGAGGGCGTGTTCGTTGGTCGTGTCGGTGAACCCCATGACCTCGGGGCTGGGGTAGTTGACCAGGCCCACCCGCCAGACGCCGGCCTGGTCCATGAGAGCCAGGAGGGCGGCGGGATCGTACATCGCCGAGAGGAGGAAGTCCCACTCCGCCTCCTTGCCCCGGCGCATGGCTTCCTGGACCCGGGGCTTCAGGTCCCGCCAGGGCTGGATGTGGATGTGGACGTCGGTGATGCGGGTCAGTCGTTCCAGCGGTAGAACCCCTTTCCCGTCTTCTTCCCCAGCTCTCCCCGCGCCACCTTGTCCCGCAGCACCTGGGGCGGGGCGTAGTGCGGCGACTCCAGGCGTTGGTGGAGGTACTCCGCGATGGCCAGCCGCACGTCGAGCCCCACCAGGTCCGCCACCTTGAGGGGCCCCATGGGGTGCCCGTAGCCCAGCTCCATGGCCTTGTCGATGTCCTCGGCCGAGGCCACTCCCTCCTCGAGCATCCGCATCGCCTCGAGCCCCAGCACCACCCCGAGGCGGCTCGAGGCGAAACCCGGCGAGTCCCGAACCACAATCGGCTCCTTCCCGAGGAGCCGCGCGAAGGCCACCGCCTGGTCCACCGCCGCCCGGTCGGTGCTCTCGTGGGGCACCACCTCGACCAGCTTCATCGCGTGCACCGGGTTGAAGAAGTGGAGGCCCAGCACCCGCTCGGGCACCATGGCGCCCCGCGCGATCTCCCCCACCGAGAGCGAGGAGGTGTTGGTGGCGAGCACGGCGGCACCCGGCGCCAGCGGTTCGAGGTCCCGGAAGAGCCGGCGCTTGGCCTCCAGGTCTTCGACGATGGCCTCGACGACGATGTCGGCGTCGCCGACCGCGCCCGCTAAATCGGGCTCCGCTCGCAGCCGGCCGGCGGCGGCACTTCGCTCGGCCGGGGCCAAGCGTCCCCGGCGCACGGCGCCGTCCAGCAGCCCCTCGATCCGGCTCCGCGCCTCCTCCAGCGCGGCGGCCCGGCTGTCGGTCAGGGCGACGGCGCATCCCGCCAGCGCCGCCACGTAGGCGATCCCGTGGCCCATGGTACCGGCGCCCACCACCGCAACGCGGGGCGGTGTCATGGGTCAAGGGCCTCGACCACCCGACGGGCGACGTCGGGGTAGTCGGTCACGATGCCGTCCACACCCAGCGCCACGAATCGCCGCATCTCCTCCTCCCGATCCACGGTCCAGACGAAGATCCGCGCCGCCGAGCCATGCACCGTGTCCACCAGGGCCCGGTCCACCACGGTCCGCTCCTGCCAGAGCACCGAGGCGCCCGCGTCTTCCAGCGCCGCCAGCGGACGGACCAGGTAGGACGACGACAGCACGCCGCGGGGGAGGCCGGGGCGGCGCTCGCCCAGGCGCCGTACGATGCGATGATCGAAGCTGTGCACGGCATACCCCCCGGGGTTGGGACCGCGGTCCAGGGTCTCGAGCAGCCGATCGTCGTACCGGGGCGCCAGCGTCTTCACCTCCACGAAGGCCCGCACCGCGGGCCCGATGGCGTCGAGGGCTTCCTCCAGGGTGGGTACCGGCTCCCCGTTGGGCAGGCGATGCCGGCGCACCTCGTCGCGCGAGAGGTGCGCGATGTGCTGGCGGCCGTCCAGCGTCTCGTCGTGATGGACCACCAGAGCGCCGTCCGCCGTGGCGTGCACGTCCAGCTCCACCCCGTCCGCGCCCCGGGCGCCGGCCGCCCGAAACGCGGCGAGCGAGTTCTCGACTTCGTACCCCGAGGCCCCCCGGTGCGCGATGACCAGCGGCCCCCGCCCGCTCACTGCTTCAGAAGACTGTCGGCCTTCTTCGGCTCGATCCAGTCCGGCTCCTTCTGCACGTCGTGGACCACGGCGTAGTGCTCCGGCTGGGGCAGCACCGTCTCGAGGTAGGCCTGGTAGCGCGCCCGGTCGCCGATGGGCTCGCCGTCCACCGTGTACATCTGGTGCGCGTACTGGCCGATCTTGCGGTTGAACTTCAGATCCGGGACCTTGAGCCAGCGCTCCCGCTCCGGTATGAACAGGTTCAGGCGCTCGACCAGCTTCACGATTTCCTGCCGGTACAGCTCCCGGGCATACTCGTTGAGATGGGCCTTGTCGGGCTCGGCCGGGTTCTCGCGTTCGTCGTAGCGCCCCTTGAGACCCCAGACGTAGGCCCAGTGGGCGGACGACGAGCCGTCCGTGCCGAAGAGGTCGAACGCCGTGGGGATCCACTTGTAGAAGAACCGCTGGATCACCTCGGGCGGCATCTTGCCCACCTTCACGATCCGCAGCAGGCCGTTGTTTCCGGTGCCCAGATGGAAGGATTCCTCTTTGAGCATGGGGCCCATGGAGCGCGACAGCGGATCGAACGCCGACACCGACAGCATCTTGAGCTGGAACTTGCCGTCCCGGTCGATGAACTGGGTGTAGGTGAAGAAATCGAGCCAGTTGTCCACGATCTCGTTGAACGACCCCAGCAGGCGCTCGCCCTCGTCGGCCCGGCGCTCCAGCAGCTTGGCGGCCTCGCGCTTGCCCTCGTCGCCGAAATGCGTGCAGAGGAGGTAGGACATCTGCCACCCGTGCCGCATTTCTTCGGTCATCACCCGCATGAGCGAGAGGAGATCGTAGTCCGACGGGGCGTGCGTCAAGAGGTTCCGCTGCTGTTCGACCGAGGCGAACTCGGTGTCCCCCTGATAGACGATCAGGTTCAGCAGAGCGTCGCGGATACGCTGGTCCGGGATGTGCATGACCGTGGGCCACTTCCGCTGCCCCTTGTAATGCCCGAACTCGATGTGGGGGACCTCCTGCTCGCCGAACTTGGCCTCGAACTCGAAGGTCCGCAGCTCGCCCTGCGGCAACCCGATGGAGTCCTGCCAGTAGCGGAAGTAGTCGATCCAGTCGTCGAAGTTGTTGAGCTTGCGTACCATCAGCCGCTCCTCGGGGAAAGGGCCTGCGCCAGGCGCCGGCGCGCCTCGGGCGTCGCGAAGAGTTCGTTCTGCTGCGCCATCTCCACGTCCAGCATTTCGGCGAGGGTGCTCTGCTCGCTGCGGTACAGCGCCTCCTTGGCCCGTCGCACCGCCAGGGCCGGGAACGAGGCCCAGAGCTCGGCCAGGGCCCGTGCCTCGACCGCGAGCCGGTCATGCGGCACCACCCGATCGAAGAGCCCCAGCGCCAGCGCTTCGGCCGCCGGGACCATGCGCGCGCTCCAGACCAGCTCCAGCGCCCGGGAGATCCCCACCAGGCGCGGCAGGAAGAAGCTCCCGCCCCAGTCCACCGTGAGGCCCAAGCGGTGGAACACCTGGCCGATGGACGCCTGCTCCGAGGCCAGCCGATAATCGCAGGCCAGCGCCAGGTTGGCTCCGCCGCCGGCCGCCGCGCCGTTGACCACCGCCAGGACCGGCTTCGGGGCGCTCCGAATGGTCAGTGCGATCTCCCGCCCGGCCTCCACCAGAGCGGGGCCCTGCGCCTCGAGCACGGACAGATCGGCGCCGGCGCAGAACCCCTTACCCGCTCCGGTGACGCAGACCACCCGCACCGGCTCGGCCTCGACCAGCATCCGGAGGGCGTCCAGCAGATCGGCGCAGGTGTCGCGGTCGAAGGCGTTGCGCCGCTCCGGCCGGTTCAGCGTCACCGTCCCGACCGGGCCCACGATCTCGACCAGGACCCGCTCGTAGGCCGCCACTAGACTCGCTCCACGATCGTGGCGATTCCTTGACCCACGCCGATGCACATCGTCGCCAGGCCGTAGCGCGCGCCCGTTCGGTGCAGGGCATGCACCAGGGTCGTGAGCATGCGGGCCCCGGTCGCGCCCAACGGGTGGCCCAGCGCGATGGCGCCGCCGTAGATGTTGACCTTGGCGGGGTCGAGGTCGAGCTCGCGGATGCACGCGATGGCCGGGGCCGCGAACGCCTCGTTCAACTCGACCAGGTCGATCTCTCGGATCGTGAGTCCCGCGCGGGCGAGAGCCTTCCGGGTGGCCGGAACGGGGCCGAGCCCCATGCAGGTCGGATCCACGCCCGCCACGGCCGTCGTGACCACCCGCGCCAGCGGCGTGAGCCTGCCGCCAGACCGCCCGACCGCCCCGTCGCTCACCACCAGCAGCGCCGCCGCTCCGTCGTTGATTCCGCTCGAGCTGGCCGCCGTGACCGTCCCGTCCGGCCGGAATGCCGGTCTGAGGTTCGCCACCGCTTCGAGCGTGGTGCCGGGGCGCGGGTGCTCGTCGCGCTCGAAGCGCGTGCCGTCGGGAAGGGGAACCGGAACGAGTTCCGCCGAGAACACACAGTCCCGGAGCGCCCGCTCGGCCCGCCGCTGGCTCTCGACCGCGAACGCGTCCTGCTCGGCACGCGTGATGCCGTAGCGCGCGGCCACCACTTCGGCCGTCTCGCCGAGTGACATGGTCCAGTCCTTCTTCAGGCGCGGGTTGGGAAACCGCCACCCCACGGTGGTGTCGGCGATCTCGGGCGTCCGGCGACTCCACGGCTCCCCCGGCTTGAGCAGCACGTAGGGCGCGCGGGTCATGTTCTCCACCCCGCCCGCGACGAACACCTCGCCCTCGCCCGCCTTGACCGCCTGGGCGGCGCTGGCGACCGCCTGGAGCCCCGACCCGCAGAGGCGGTTGAC
>DATLXT010000251.1:0-4216 GCA_035575475.1 Gemmatimonadales bacterium
CCCGCCGGCACCGGAGTGCCCGCGTGAGACTGGCGGTGCTGTACGACCCGGGCGCCGACGACTGGACTGCCGAGGATGTCCAGGGCGTGATGAAGGCGGTGGACGACATCGCGGCCATCTTCGCGGCGCTGGGGCACGAGGTGCGGAAGGTTCCGGTCCGCCACGACCTCCGGTGGCTCCAAGCCTGTCGGCGGGCCGACCTGGTGTTCAATCTCTGCGAGGGCGTGCACGGCGTGGCGATGTGGGAGGACCACGTGGCGGCGGCCCTCGAGTTCCTGGGAATCCCCTTCACCGGCTGCGGCTCGTGGACCATCGCGGTGTGCCGTCGCAAGCCCGTGGCCAACGCGCTGCTGGCGCATGCCGGGCTGCCGGTGCCGGCCTGGGCGGTGGTGCACGGGAAGATCGCGGACGACTTCCCCCTCCCGGCCATCGTCAAGCCGGCGGCCGAAGACGCCAGCGCCGGTCTCGACCGGAGCTCGGTGGTCACGGACCGCAAGGCGCTGCGCGCCAAGGTCGCGAGCATGACGGAGCAGTTCGAGGAGGTCATGGTTCAGCAGTACATCCCGGGGCGCGAGTTCAACGTCGGGATCGTCGGCAGCCGGGTCCTCCCGGTGGCCGAGATCGATTTCACCGGGATGCCGGAGGGGAGCTGGCCGATCTTGACGTACGCCGCCAAGTGGCATCGGGGATCGCCGGAAGATCTCGGGAGCGCTCCGGTCTGTCCGGCGCCCATCTCGCAGCGCCTGGCCGATCGGCTGGGGAGGACCGCGGAGGCGGCCTGGCGGGTGATGCAGGGCAAAGGCTACGGCCGGGTGGATCTGCGCGTGGACGACACCGGCCGCCCCTGGGTGCTCGAGGTCAACCCCAATCCGGACCTCACCGACGAGGCAGGGCTGTCGCGCATGGCGAAGGCGGCCGGGTGGGAGTACGCCGAGCTGGTGCGCCGGATCGCGGAGACGGCCCTGCGCGAAGCGCAAGGGAACAGGGCGGCGCGTGAGCTGCTCGCTGCGCCCCGTCGGTCGCGCCCAACGCGGGCGACTTGAGGCGCTCACCCGGGCGACCGGCCTCTTCCGGGAGGCCGAGGTGGCCACGGCGGTCGAGCTGCTGGACGCGGCGGCGGGCGGGGACCCCGATTACCGGTTTCTGGGGGCCTACGCGGGCGACGAGCTGGTGGGATACGCCTGCTGGGGCCCCACACCCGGAACCGAGGGCACCTACGATCTCTACTGGATCGTGGTGGACCCGGCCCGGCAGAACCAGGGCGTGGGGACGGCGCTCCTGGCGGCGGTGGAGCGACAGCTCGTGCGCGAGGGCTGCCGGCTGATCGTGGTCGAGACCTCGTCCCGCGCGGAGTACGCTCCCACGCGGGCGTTCTACGAGGGGCGCGGCTACACCAGGGCCGCGGTGATTCCGGGCTACTACGCGCCGGAAGACGACCTGGTGATCTATCTCAAGGACCCGAGGGATGGAGACCTGGCAAGAACTCCTGCGTAAGAAGAGCATCGCCTCCCTGGACCAGCTCGCCCTGCGCTTCGGGCCGGAGCATCTCGGGGCCATCGAGCGCCTGAAGCAGGCGGTCGAGAACTTCGAGTTCCGGATCTCGCCCGCCATGGTGGATCTCATCAGGTCCCCCGGCGATCCGATCTGGCGGCAGTACGTCCCCACGGTCCAGGAGCTCGAGGTTCGGGACGGGCTGGTGGACTCCCTCAACGAGGACGCCGACTCGCCGGTCCCCAACATCACCCACCGGTACCCCGACCGGGCGCTGTTCCTGGTCTCCCCGGTCTGCGCCTCGTACTGCCGCTTCTGCACCCGGCGCCGCAAGGTGGGCGACCCGGAGAAGATCCCGATGTCCCAGCTCGAGTCGGCCTTCCGCTACCTGGCCGAGCATAGCGAGATCCGGGACGTGATCCTCTCGGGGGGCGATCCCCTGCTGCTCTCCGATCGCCGGCTCGACGACATCTGCCGCCGGCTACGGGCCATTCCGCACATCGAGATCATCCGCATCGGCTCGCGGGTGCCCTGCCACCTGCCGGAACGGATCACGCCCGAGCTGTGCGCCGTTCTCAAGCGGTATCATCCGCTCTACATCAACACCCATTTCAACCACCCCGACGAGCTGACGCCGGCCGCGGTCACGGCGCTGGGGATGCTGGCCGACGCCGGCATCCCGCTGGGGTGCCAGACCGTCCTGCTCCGGGGCGTGAACGACGATCCCGACGTGATGAAGGAGCTGATGCAGCGCCTGCTCGCCGCCCGGGTCCGCCCCTACTACATCTACATGTGCGACCAGGTGGCGGGGGCCGAGCACTTCCGGACCACCGTCGAGAAGGGGCTGGAGGTCGTCCGGGCCCTGCGGGGCTGGACCTCCGGGCTCGCGGTGCCGCACTTCGTGATCGACGCGCCGGGCGGCGGGGGCAAGATCCCGCTCCTCCCGGAGTACGTGGTCAAGCTCACCGACCGGGAAATCGTGCTGCGCAACTACGCGGGGAAGATCTACCGGTACAAACAGCCCAAGGACGACGCCCCGAAGAAGGTCCCGGCCCGGAAGCGGCTGCCGGCGCTGGAACCGGTGCTGGTGGGCTAGCCCCGCTTGACAGAATGCCCCGGGAGTGCATATTCATACCGTCCACTGCATAGAAATACAGACCATGCCGGCCTCCGCCCTGGAGTTGGCCAACCTGCTGACCAATCCCACGGCTCCCTCGGGGAGCGGCGGGGCGCCATAGCGTGTCCAGACCAGACCGGACCACCCCCCAGCCCGCTCCCGACTCGGAGCGGGCTTTTCGTTGGTCGCCGGCGGATCCCCCGGGCACACCGCCGCTCGACCCGTGGCGCGAGCGCGACGCCTGCGGCACCGGTTTCGTGGCCCGCGCCACCGGGGAACGCTCCCACGAGATCCTCCGGCTAGCCCTCACGGCCCTGGCACGGCTGGCGCACCGGGGGGCCACCGCCGCCGACCGCTCGGGCGACGGTGCCGGCGTGCTCACCCAGATCCCCCGCCGATTCCTCGCGCAGGCGGCCCGGGACGCCGGAATCCGCCTCGATCTGGAGGACCCCTTCGCGGTGGGAATGCTGTTCCTGCCCCGGGAGCGGCGTGCTCGGGGCCAGGCGATCCGCCTGGTGGACGCAGGGCTCCGCCGGGCCGGCCTGCGACCCCTGGGATGGCGCGACGTCCCGGTGGAACCCGCCACTCTGGGCGCCCGGGCGCGCGCCACCCTCCCTGCCGTTGCCCAGGTCCTGGTCGCGCCTCCCGCTCGGGCCTTCGGGGGACGCCGCCGGGAGCATGATGCCTGGGAGCGCCGGCTCTACCTCGCCCGCCGCCTCATCGAGCGCCGGGTCGCGGCCCGAGGAATCGCGCCGTTCTTCGTCTGCTCGCTCTCCTGCCGGACCATCGTCTACAAGGCGCTCCTCACCGGCACCGAGCTGGCGGCCTTCTACCCGGACCTCGCGTCTCCGCTGTTCGAGACCGCCATCGCGGTCTTTCACCAGCGGTACTCGACCAACACCCTGCCCAGCTGGCCGCTGGCCCAGCCGTTCCGCCTGCTGGCCCACAACGGCGAGATCAACACGCTGTGGGGCAACCGGAACGCCATGCGGGCCCGGGAGGCGGCGCTGGCCTCGCCCGTCTGGGGCCGCCGGGTTCGGGACCTGAAGCCGGTGATCTGGACCGAGGGGAGCGACTCGGCGAGCCTCGACAATGTGCTCGAACTGTTGGTACGCTCGGGGCGCGACCCGGTGCACGCGCTGATGATGCTCGTGCCCGAGGCGTGGGAGGACGCGCCGCAGATGGACCCCGACGTCCGGGATTTCCACCGGTTCCACGCCGCCCTCATGGAGCCCTGGGACGGCCCGGCGGCGATCGCGTTCAGCGACGGCTGTCTGGTGGGTGCGGCCCTGGACCGCAGCGGCCTCCGTCCCTGCCGATACAAAGTCACGCGGGACCACCTGGTGATCGCGGGCTCCGAAGTGGGCGTCGCCGACCTCGATCCGGCGACGGTGGTGGAGAGCGGCCGCCTGGGCCCGGGCGATGTGCTGGTCGTGGACACCAAGCGCGGAGTCCTGTTGCACAGCGACGAGGCCAAGCGGGAGGTCGCGCGCCGGCGGCCCTACGGGCGCTGGGCCTCCCGCCTGATCCGCGACGTCCCGGCGGTTTCCGAGGGCGCTCGGACCTCGATGGCCCCGGGCACGCCGGCCCCCGCCGCCGCTCCCGCCG
>DATLXT010000252.1:0-9436 GCA_035575475.1 Gemmatimonadales bacterium
TAGAACGTTCGGCCCAAGCCGCCCCACTTGCGCCGTCTCCACTCCAGGCCGTCCACGTTCAGGACGACGGGCAGGCGACCGAGCAGCTTGCCGAGCAGGGCGGCGGGCGAGGTGGCGGCGTTGAAATAGAGCAGCACGTCGAAGCCCCGGCGGACCGCGTCCCAGGTGGACGTGAACGCGTGGGTCAGCGTGCCCAGCGCCTTGGCCTCCACGTGGGGAGGGTAGCGCAGCCGCACCCCGTCGTGCCACGATGGGTCGCCGGGTGCGTTGCCCCGCCGGCAATAAACGGTCACGTCGTGTCCCCGGGCCGCCAGCCCGGCGCCTACCTCCTCGGCACAGGTCTCGAACCCGCCGTACCTCGCGGGCACGCCGCGAGTCCCGAGGATCGCGATGCGCAGGCTCCCGTTCTGCGCCGCCGACGTCATGGCATGCCGGCCCGCACGCCAATGGCGAGATGCAGATTCAACGCGTCGCTACCGAAATCTCGATTGAATTCGTAAACCAGACTCGCCCGCCCCCAGAGGTCGTACCGGCCGCGGAATGCAACTCGCTCGACCGTGAGCGCGTGCTGGACATCCAGGGCCCGAGGATCTTCGACACCGCCGAAGAGGAAGTCGCCCCGGTGCTGGCGCACTAGTCGAGTCCAGGACCAGGTCCAGCGACCGCTCGGCGAGTACGCTTCGACGGCTACCGTGCTCCCCGCTCCGCCGACCCCCGCCTCCGAGCCCAGGACCTGGCCCAGCTGGGTGTGCCCCTGCTGCACCCCCGCGTGGGTGTAGAAGGGGACCCACGCACGGCCCTGCGAGAGGCGGGAGAACTGGAGGTTCTGCATCTCCGCCCGTACGGCGAGAAGGCGATGCCCAGCCCGAGGCACGGCCTTCCGGAAACCGAGTGTGTAGCCACCGATGTGGTCCGGTTCCTCGATGAAGTCTCGCAAGTCGAGATTGTAGTCGTCGCGGCCGTACTCTGCGTACACCTCGAATCCGCTGCGCGGCAGCACCCATCGAAAGAACGCGCTGGCCAGCTGGTTCTCCGAGGGGGAATTCACCTCTCCCGGCCCCTGGCGGCCCCTGAACATGTTGAGGAGGTAGGCGAGGGAGGGGAGCTGGCCAGGCCAGGGGCGGTGCGAGAAGCGGGTCACACCCAGCTCGAGGCCCGGAAGGCCGCGGGGAACGATGACCGCCACGAGCCCGGTCCCCAGGCGGACGCCCCCGGAAGCCGTTTCAGCGGCGAAGGCGGACTGGGTGAGCCGCCCCCAGAGCAGGCGGCCGTGAATCTTCACGAGCCACAGGTCCACGGGTCTGGCCGTACCGACGAACAGGTGCGGGAAGCCAGCCGCATTGTTACCCAGGATGACCGGGAACTCGGTCGCTGGGCCCCAAAACTGATTGGCGGTGCTCACCCCGATCGCCACGCTGCGCCAATCCACCCGGAGCATGGTCTGGCCGGGATCGAGCCGGGCATACGCCCCGGCCCCGAACCGCTGTGGCCGGTCGATCGCGTACCACAACGTGCCGTCGCCGTACGCCAGGTCACCGCTCTGCCCGTTAGACAGAACACGGAAGGCGGCGTTCTGCGCCATGAACGCCGACGGCGCCACGCTGGCCGACAGCACCCCCACCCGAGCGGCAAAGCCGCCGTCCAGCGCGAGCGTCACGCCGCGCCCCTGCCAGAGCGGCCCGTCGTTGTAGCCGTAGGGAAAAGCCGTGTTGATGCGAATGCTGGCCCTCGGGCTCACCCAGCTCAAGACGCTCTCCCCGGAAGCCGCGCCGCGAAACCGGTACCGACCGGCCCACGGGTGGCCCGTGTCGGGCGGCGCCAGGCGTTCGAGCTCGACGGCGGAGAAGGCACGTGCTCCCCACGGATAGGCCGGGACCAGGCCCAGGGATTGGAGGTAGCGCAGGTAACGGTCGAGTTCGCCCCCCGCATGCAGGTCGGCCCACCCGCCATCCTGGGCGGGAGCCGAGCCGACCCCGAGCGTCACAACGACGAGCGTGACGGCCACGAATACCGGACGACTCACGGCGAGAGCTTAGCCAGCGTAGATTGCGATGTCCATCCCGTTGCAGGGCTCCTGGCACGTGTGGAAGTGCGCGACGCTGACGATGTTCGTCGTGGTTCTCGGACGGCACTCGCTGACGGCGCAGGTGCCGGCGTGGACGCTCGCACCATGGCTGGGCGGCGAAGAGGAGAATCGGGAGCGCCTCAGCCACCTGCTCGGGGGCGGAGGAAAGGCCGAATTCCTACTGCGATCTCCCTCCACCAGCCTCGACCGCCTGGCCACCTCGGCGGGCTCCCGCCAATTGACGCTGCTCGCCCCGGAGATCCTGCTGGTTCACAACTCGGCGATGCCCTTTTCGCTGAACGATGGCGCGCTCTGGGCCGGCCGCGGCTGGAGTCAGCGGCTTCGAGGGGGGATCCAGGCGAAGTGGGGTCGGGTCCGACTGACCCTGGCTCCCGAGTTCATCGCCACCGAGAACCTCTGGTATGAGCTGCCCCCTCCCCAAGTCCGCCTGCCGCAGTCGGCGGACCGGAGTCCCTTCGCGAACCCCTGGCACGTAGGGGACTACTCGATTGACGCTCCCCTGCGCTTCGGAGAGCGAGGGCTGCGATTCCTTGACCTGGGGCAGAGCACGCTGGCGGTCGATGTGGGAGCCGTGGTGGTCGGGCTCTCGACGGAGAACGAGTGGTGGGGTCCCGGTATCCGGAACGCTCTCGTCATGAGCAGTCATGCGGCAGGCATCCCACGCGCCGTGGTGCGCACGGCGCGCCCGCTCCGGACGCCCGTCGGCACGGTATCGGGGCGCTGGATGCTGGGCGGACTCTTCGAGTCGGACTACTTCGACGCCTCCGGCCTGAACGACCGGCGTTCGCTCAATGCCATCGCGGGTTCCTGGACGCCCCCCGGGGTTCCGGACCTCACCCTCGGCATCACTCGCGCCGTGTACGCGCCCCTCACCCGGTGGTCGGACGTCTTCGCCCACGGGCTCGACGTCCTGCGGGACCGGGGGCGGCGAGTGCCGCCGAACGATTCCACGCCCCGGCCCGCCCGGGACCAGATCCTGTCCCTCTTCGGCCGCTGGGTCTTTCCCCGCGATGGGTTCGCCGTTCACTTCGAGTGGGCGCGCACCGATCCCCCCCGCTCGCTGCGCGACCTGCTGGTGGATCCGAGCCATTCCCAGGGCTACACCCTCGGCCTGGAGTGGGCGCGCGCGGTGCGCGACGGGCGCGGAGCGGTGCGCCTCCAGGCCGAGGTGACTTATCTCGAGAACTCCCCGTCGTCCCGCCACCGGCGGGAGCCATCCTTTTACACGGGGGCCGCCACCCCCCAGGGCTACACGCACCGGGGACAGGTCGTTGGCGCCGGGATCGGGCAAGGGGCTTCCAGTCAATGGATCGGGCTGGATTACTTCGCCCCAACGTGGCGGGTGGGCCTCTTCGGGGGACGGATCCGGTGGGATGACGATGCCCTGTACTCGTTCGAGGGATTCTATGCGAATAAATGGTGCGCCCACGACGTCTCGCTGTTCGGCGGGATCGCGGCCGCGCTGGCCACACCGATCGGCCGCCTGGAAGGCACGCTGGCACAGGGACAGCGGCTGAACGTGTTCTTCTATCACCTCACCTGGTGTGGCCCCACCGCGGCGCCGATCGACATCCTCGACGTCACCAATACGACGCTGGAGCTGCGTTGGTCGGTGTCGCCTTGACTCGCCCGGCTGCCGGCAACATGTTGCTGCGCCTATGGATGGCGGCCAACTGACGTTCGCAGGGCTCCTGGCCGGAACCTTATCGCGCTGGCGCACCGCGGCGGCTGTGGCTGGGGGCACGGTGCTGCTGGCGGCGGTGCTGGCGCTGATCCTTCCCCCGTCTTACCGCGCGACCGCGTCGTTCGTCACCACCGACCCGAGTATTCGGCTGAACCCGCCCGGACTGGGCGACCTGGCGATGGGGAGCGACCTGGCGGGCATCGCCACCCAGTTCGGGTTGGGAGCCAGCCGGGATCCATCCGAATCGCCCGCCTTCTACGCGCAGCTCCTCTCGAGCCGGGAGCTCCTCACCCGTTTGCTGGCCTCGCCCTTCCCCGACCCCCGCACCGCGGCGCCCGACGACAGCACCACGTTGCTTCGCCTGCTACGCCGTCGCTCCGGCGATTCGGCCCGCGCCCTGGAGATGGCAGTGCGGCAGCTGCGCCGTCAGATGCGCGTGAGCTACGATCTCAAGACCAGCCTCGTGGTGCTCACCGTGAACGCGCGGTGGTCGGAGATCAGTTCGGACGTGGCCAACCGGGCCGTCGCGCTGGTGAGTGCCTTCAACAAGGAGCAGCGGGTTTCGCGCGCCCGGGCGCGGCGGGATTTCCTGGAGAGCCGGGTGGCCGCGGCGCTGGCCGAGCTCCGGGCGGCGGAGGACTCGCAGCGGCTGTTCTACGAGCGGAACCGCATGTGGGAAACGTCGCCCGCGCTCATCGTGGACGAGCGGCGCCTGCGGCGGCAGGTGGAGACGGCGAACAGCCTCTACCTCTCGCTTCGGCAAGAGTACGAGGCTGCCCGCATCGACGAGATCAACACCACACCGGTGATCACGGTGGTGGACCGAGCGGTCCCCCCTCGCCGCCGCGAGTGGCCGCGACTCGGGCTGATGCTCGTGGCGGCCGCGGTGCTGGGAACGGGCCTCGGGGGGCTCTCCGCCGCGGCCCGTGAACTCACGAGCCGCTGGGCCCGGCAAAACCCGGAGCAGGCCCTGCTCCTCCGGAACGCCGCCGCACGGGTCTTCCGGGACCTGGCCGGTGTACTCTCCGGCCGCCGGCGCGATGCGGCGCGTCGGGCCGCCCGCGCCGCCTAGGCTCCCGTGACGGCTGCCGTCGCCGCTGCACCCGTGGCCCGGGCCCGCCCTGCCGTCACCTGGGGTCTCTACGCCTTCATCTGGTTGCTCCCCGTTCACGCCCTGCTGATCACGGTGCTTTTCGGCGCGCTGGGTTGGCCCGCGACCACGGTGCGCGGGATCGCGGCGTGGAAAGAAGCGCTCATCGCCGTGCTCTTCACCCTGGCGCTGGTCCGCGCACTTCGCCACGCCAAGGTGGTGGGAGCAGTGCACTGGCTCGACCTCGCGGTGGCCGGGCTCGGGATGCTGGCGCTCGGCTACCTGATCGGCGCCAACGCGTGGTTCGGATCGGACTTGCCGCTCGCTGCGGAGCTGTACGGGGTGCGCGACGTGGCGTTCGTGAGCCTGCTCTACTTCGTGGGCCGCGCCACCCCGGAGGTGGTGGGGCGCACGGGAGTCCTCCGCGCGCTGGTCGCGGTCGCCGTGCTCACCAGCGTGGTCGCGATCGTGGAGCGGGTCCTGGTGACGCCAGAGGTTTTAGTGCTGCTCGGGGCTTCCCGCTACGTGCAGGACTTCCTCGGCGCGGCGGCGACCACCACCGGCAACGTGTACGGTCTCCCTGACAACTACTGGACCGAGATCGGTGGGCGGCTGATCCAGCGGGCGGGGTCGACCTATCTCTCGGCCCAGGGGCTGGCGATCTCGTTCCTCATCCTGATGCCCGCGGCGACCATTTGGGCCACGACGGCGTCCGGCGCCAAGGCGACCCTCAGGTGGCTGGGCTACGGGGTGCTGTGGGTGGCGCTCCTTCTCACCGTCACCCGGATGACCATCCTGGTCTGCGCCGTGCAAGTAGCAGTGGTTCTGGCGGCGCGGCGGCACTGGGCGGCGCTGGTGGGACTGGGGCTCGCCGGACTGAGCGCACTGGTGGCGGCTTTCCTCCTGGTCCCCAACCTGGCGGACTTCGTCTACCAGACGCTGACCTGGCAGACGCCGAGCAGCGTGGTGCATCTGCGCGACTGGATTGACGGCTTGGAGTACTTCCTCCGCCACCCGCTGGGTGTGGGCTTGGGCTCGACGGACTTCGTAGCCGCTCGCTTCGGGCTCACCCACCTGACCGCCGACAACCAGTACCTGCGGTACGGCGTGGAGCTGGGTTCCCTCGGCCTGCTGTCACACCTCGCGATCCTGGCCGGGGGGGTGGCCAACGGGACGAGCGTATGGCTCACCGCCCGCGAGCCCGCTGCGGAGTACGGGTTGTTGCTGGCCGTGGCCACCTGCGGAATCGTCGTCAACGGGCTGACGGCCGTCGTCTTTAACGCGATCTTCGTGGCCTACGTCTTCTACTGGCTGGCCGGCTCGCTGACCACGATCGTCGCGACTCGCGGGGCGCCGGGCTGATGAGCGACCGCCAGGTGGCCTTCGACACCACGGTGGCCAGGCTGGGGGTCGCTGGCCCTCACGTGTACGTCGCGGAGCTGGCGCAGGCGCTTCGACCGCTCCTGGGGGACCGGTTTCGCCCGATCGCCACGAGCCTGGCCCGATTACCCACCGGGGGCCGCCGAGCGGGCGACCGCCTGCGCACCCTCGGGCGCGACTTGTGGTGGCACCAGATCGGCGTTACCCGGGCAGCCCGACGCGCCGGGGCGTCGCTGCTGCACCTCCCGGCCGGCGTGGGGCCCATTCAGCCCCGCATGAGCACGGTCGTGACGATCCACGACCTCGCCGTGCTGGCGTTTCCCGAGTTCTTCCCCCGATGGTTCCGGCACTACGCCCGCGTGGTGTTGCCACGACTGGCGCGCGCCGCCGACGCCATCCTGACCGGATCCCAAGCCGCCAAGGCGGACATCGTCCACACCCTCGGCGTTCCGGAGCACCGCGTCGCCGTAGTGCCCAACGGCGTGGACCCCGCCTTCGCGCCCCTCCCGGAAGGGAGCGAGCGAGATCAAGAGGTGCTTCGGCGATTCGGCCTCCCGCGGGATTTCGTCCTGACCGTGGGCTCGCGCGAGCCTCGCAAGAACCTGCCGAGACTGCTCGAGGCACTCCGCTTGCTTCGCTCGCGCGCGGGCATGGACGACGTCACGCTGGTCCACGCGGGACCGGAGGGATGGTTGGCAGACGATCTCCCCGCCATGGTGCGGAGACTGGGGCTGACCGACGCGGTCCGGTTCCTGGGTTACGTGTCGCGCGAGGACCTGGTGGTGCTGTACGGGATGGCACGGCTCTTGGCATATCCGTCCCTTTACGAGGGTTTCGGCCTGCCCGTGGTCGAGGCCATGGCGTGCGGTTGTCCCGTTCTCACGTCGAACGTCTCCGCGCTGCCGGAAGTCACTGGTGACGCGGGTTGGCTGGTGGATCCCGGCTCGGTCGAGGAGATCGCCGAGGGCATCGCCGCGCTCTGGTCTGACGCAGAGCTCCGGCGGACCCTGGCGGCCCGGGGTCGGGCTCGGGCGCGCTGCTTCAGCTGGGAACGAACCGCTCGTGAGACGGCGGCGGTCTATGACAGGGTGTTGCCGTGATGGCGCGACGCTCCCGGGTCGGAGCAGTCCTGTTCCTGCCCCTGGCCACCGCGTCCGGCTGCGTCGCGTACGATACAGCGGGGCCCCCGGTGCCCAGCATTGATGGGACCTACCAGACCATGATCGCCGTGCGTTACGCCAATCACATCGAGCTGATCACCGACACGCTCATGGCCCGGGTGACGCTCCGGGACGTGGGGTACCGCGGCCGGTTCGAGGGGAGCTACGAAACCGCCTTCGGCGACAGCGGGCTGGTGGCGGGCATGGAGCGACCCGAGAGCACACTTGTGGTTGAGGTGTTCGGTGCGGCCCCCAAGCCGATGGCGTACGTGATGGGACTGCGTCGCCTGTTCCCGTGGTGCGCCTTCCCGCGCCTGGGCATCGGGCCCCTCCTGGGGCGACTCAGGGCAGATAGCCTGCTGCTCGAAGGAGGGGGATCCCTTCCCTGCTTCTATCATCTGTACGGGGTTCCCGTCGAGATCGGCACGAAGCTGGACTTTACCATCGTCGGTGTGCGGTGAACGAACGAGTACCCGCCGCAACCTGTGGCATCGGCGTCGTGGTCGTCAACTGGAACGGGCAGGCCGATACGCTGCGGTGTCTCCACTCGCTCGCCGCCGCCGCTCCCGGTCCCGCTCGGGTCGTCGTGGTGGATAACGCCTCGAGTGACGGTTCCCGGGAAGCAATCGAGCGTTGGCGCGCCGCACGCGACCGGCCTCCCCCCGTGGCGCTGCTGTCGTTGCCCGCCAACCGCGGGTACGCCGGAGCGTGCAATGTGGGCGTGGCGCACCTCGTAGCCGACCCCAGCATCACCCACGTTCTGCTGCTGAACAACGACGCAACGGTGGATCCCGAGTTCTTCGCCCACGTGAGTCGCGCTCTCGGTGCGGCCCCGGACGCCGCGCTGCTCGGGCCCACGATCTATGCGGCGGGGCGGCCGGGCGAGGTGTGGTACGCCGGCGGCCACTTCGTGGAGGCGCGGGCGCTGGTGGTTCACGGCCACGCCGTGCCCCAGGATCCCCGCCCGCTCCCGACCGCCTTCGTCACCGGATGCGCCCTCTTGTTATCCCGCCACGCTTGGGACATCCTGGGCCCGCTTCCCGAGTGCTACTTCATGTATCTCGAGGACGCCGAGTACTCCTACCGGGCGCGAGCGGCCGGCCTCGCGGTCGTCTACGCACCTCGGGCCGTGGCCTATCACGGCGTGGGCGCCACTGTGCAGCGCACCCTCCCGGGACCCTGGGTCGAGTACCTCAAGACCCGGAATCGCGCGTGGTTCGCGCGCCGCAACTTTCAGGGCTGGGAACGGTGGGTCGCCCTGGCCTACTTCGCGATCAGCAAGCCCGTCCGGGGCCTGGTCGAGCTCGTGCGGGGGCGACCGGCGCTGGCCTGGGCGATCGTCCGGGGAGCGGCCGAAGGGCTACTGTCGAAACAGGGCCAGCGCCAGGTTGGCGAATCGGCCGCCGTCAAGAACCCCCTGGATGGCGTTCTCGTTCACGAGTGATCCGGCGAACCTCACTTCGGAAGAGTCCGGGGCCACGAGGACCAGGGAGACCTCAAGGTCTCGATAGATCCCTCTGACGCTCACCCTGGTGAGGGGAGGGTTCAGAGTTCCCAACCCGCTCAGCACGGTGTCCGCCTGCGCCAGGTTGACCGAGACCGTCACGGTGTCGGTGGCCCCGGCCCAGCGGCCGTCGAGAGACACCTCGGATAGCAGGGTCAGGATCACCGGGACCGTGGCGTACATGAACGGCCCGGACGTGGTCACGACCGTGACCCTTCCCCGGTGGACCCCGGTGGCCAGCCCGGAAATCGGGGTGCCGACCCAGACCACGGCTGGTGCGGTGCCCCGTGCGGGCGTGACCTCGAGCCAGGTCGCGCTCCCCCAGGCCTCCCAGGCGAGCGATCCCCCGCCCACCGCGTCCACGGTCAACGGCTGCCGGGGTGGGCCCAGGCCTCCGGCCAGCCCTTTGAACTCCAGCACCGGGGGCGTAACCGCGAGCCGGGGCGGCGGGGGGTCGCCGAAATTGCGGCAGGCGGTGCCGGCCAGCGCGGCGAGCGCCAGTACGGCGATGGTCCGGCTCATCGAAACACCC
>DATLXT010000253.1:0-9008 GCA_035575475.1 Gemmatimonadales bacterium
GTCGGGGTCGCGGCGGTGGTATCGGCCCGCGGGGCCCGGTCGAGCGGCTGACATCCCGCCAGGACCGCGCCGAGCAGCGTCAGGCCGGTGCGCGTAGTCATTGGTGCTCCCCCTCCCCCGGGTGACCCGGCATCTTGAAGAGCGCCGCCCCGGCGGCGAAGTCACGGTCCCGGCGGGATCCCCGCCCTCAGTGCTTCGCCGCCTCCTCCAGGTCCTTCTTGCGCGCTTCCGCGATCTTCTGCGCGATCTCGGGCGGGACCTCCTGGTAAACGTGGAACTTCTGCCGGTAGGTGCCGCGGCCGTGCGTGATCGAGTGCAGGGAGGTGGCGTAACGGTCGAGTTCCGCCTCCGGCACCAGCGCCCGCACCTTGACCATGCGGCCGTCGGGTTCCGTGCCCAGGATCTGGCCCCGGCGCGACGAGATGTCGCCCATCACCGCCCCCTGATACTCGTCGGGCGTCCAGACCGTGACCTCCATGATGGGCTCGAGCAGGACCGGCTTGCAGTTGGGGCTCACGTTCCGGAAGGCGAGGATGCCGGCCATCTTGAACGACAGCTCGTTCGAGTCCACGTCGTGGTAGGAGCCGTCGTAGAGCTCCACCTTGAAGTCCACCACCGGGTACCCCGCCACCGGTCCGCGCTGGGCCGCCTCCACCACGCCCTTCTCCACCGCCGGGATGTACTGCCGCGGGATCACGCCCCCCACGATCCGATCCTCGAACACGAACCCCGAGCCCCGCGGCAGGGGTGACAGCCGAATCCAGCAGTCCCCGTACTGCCCCCGGCCGCCGGTCTGCTTCTTGTGCTTTCCCTGCCCCTCGCCCTTGCCCCGGAAGGTCTCGCGGTAGGCGATCTTGGGTTTGGCCAGCGTCGCGTGCACGCCGAACTTCCGCGCCAGGCGCCCCACCACGATCTCCAGGTGCCGCTCCCCCAGCCCGCGCAGCAGGGTCTGACCCAACTCGGCATTGTACTCGTGGTGGAACGTCGGATCCTCTTCGTGCAGCTTGTGGAGCCCGTTCGAGAGCTTCTCCTCCTCGCCGCGCTGCTTCACCTCGATCGCCACGGTGATCACCGGCTCGGGGAAGGGGATCTTGGGGAGCACGATGGGGCGCTCGCGGGTGGACAGGGTGTCGTTGGTGTGGGTGTCCCGGAGTTTCGCCACGCAGCCGATGTCGCCCGAATGAAGCTCGGCGATCTCGTGGCGTTCCTTGCCGATCGCGATGCACAGGTGATTCAGCTTCTCGACCACGTCCCGGGGCGCGTTGTAGACCTCCTGCCCGTTCTTCACGGCTCCCGAATAGACCCGGAAGTACGTCACATCGCCCACATGCGGTTCGGAGATGGTCTTGAAGACCTGCGCCACGAACGGGCCGCCGTCGTCGGGCGTGAGCGTCACTCGCTCGGCCGAGCCCCAGATCTGGGCCTCGACCGGCGGCCGGTCCGCCGGCGACGGGCACAGCTCCACGAGCTTGGAGAGCAGGGCGCGGGTCCCGTAGGTCAGTTCGGCCGCCCCGCAGAACAGCGGAAAGAGCTCGCCCCTGGCCATGCCCGCCTTCAGCGCGGCGATGGCCTCGTCCCGCCCGATCTCTTCGCCCCCGAGGTAGCGCTCCAGGAGGGTGTCGTCCGTCTCCGCGACGCGCTCGATCAACTCCTTCGAATAGCGCTCGAACCGCTCCCGGTGCTCCGCCGGGACATCCACCTCGTCGTACTCCCCCGCCTTGGTCCCCTTCTTGTAAAGATGGCACTTCTTCGAGAAGAGATTGACGATCCCGTGGAACGCCGGGCCCTCGCCCACGGGGATCTCCACCGGAATCACCTTCGGCGTCAGTCGCTCCTTGATCTGTTCGAAGACCCGCTCGAAACTGGCATGCTCCTTGTCCATGAGGGACACGAAGAACAACCGTGGCAGGCCCCGCTGCTCGCAGTAGTCCCACACCTTCTCCGTCCCCACCTCCACCCCGCCCGTGGCCGAGACCACGATCACCCCCGCGTCCGCCGCCCACACCCCCGCCAGGGCCTCGCCCGTGAAGTCGAGATACCCGGGGGTGTCGATCAGGTTGATCTTGGTCTCCATCCACTCGGCCACGGCCAGGGCCAGGTTGATGGAGTACTTGCGTTCGATTTCGTCGGGGGTGTAGTCGGTGAGGGCGGTGCCGTCCTTGACGGACCCGTGGCGTTTGCTCGTGCCGGCCACGAACGCGAGGGCGTCGACCAGCGAGGTCTTTCCGCTCGCGCCGTGGCCGAGAACCGCCACGTTGCGGATCTCCGATGTCTTGTACACACGCATGCGCACACCTCCACGCTCAGGACAGTCGGAATATGAGGGGACGGGAGAGAGAGAGCTAGCCGGACCGTGGGGCCCGGAAACGAGTGACCGGACGACCCCGCCACGGCCACCCGCACACCCAGTGGCCGGCTATCCGCCTGGCCGCCTGCCCGGCTCGCGTTTTCCGAGCCTGTGGGCGGCCATCGCGGCCCCGAGCATCGCCCCCGCCGACACCAGGAACGCCCCCGTCGCCGCCATCGTGTCGTAGAGCGCGCCGATGGCGGGCGGGCCGGTGGTGCGCCCCAGTGCCGCGATGGCCTGGGCCGCGCCCAGCACGGTGCCCTGCTCCGCCGGCCCGGCGTACGCCGAGACCAGGCCCGTGGCGGCGGGCGCGAAGATGCTGTTGGCGAAGGCCAGCACGAACGCCCAGGCGTAGACCGATGCCCCGCTGTGGAGGAAGGGGACGACGCCGATCGCCAGCGTCATCCCGAGTGCCCCCGCGACCAGCAGGCCCCGGTCCCCGAACCGATGCGACAGCCGGCCGAAGAGCACACCCTGCACCAGCGCCGCCGTGGCGCCCACCAGGATGAAGAACCGGCCCAGCTCCCGCTCCCGCCAGCCCAGCGCCGCCCCCGCGAAGAGCGGAAGCGCCACCGTGTACCCGGCGAACGCGAAGGGGACGATGGCCCAGACCGCCATGAGCGGCCGGAGCGAAGGGCGCCGCACCACGTCGGCGATGTGCCGGAGGTCGAACAGCGACCGGGCGGCGCGGTGCTCGGGCCCGAGCGACTCGCGGAGAACCAGGTAGGCGGAGACGAAGTTGAGCAGCGACAGCCCGGCAGCGACCAGCCCCGGCGCCATGGGCCCCCACCGATGGGCCGACTCGCCGCCCAGGCCCGGCCCGATGATGAACCCCAGCCCGAAGGCCGAGCCGATCAGCCCCATGCCGCGGGACCGCTCGGCGGCGGAGGTGACGTCGGCCATGTAGGCCTGCGCCACCGACACGTTGCCGGAGGCGAACCCCGAAACCACGCGCGACACGAGCAGCGCGACGTAGGAGCCGGCGAAGGCGAAGAGCAGGTAGCCCGCCGCGTTCACCGCGATCGTGGCCAGGAGCACCGGGCGGCGACCCACCCGGTCGGAGAGACGGCCCAGGAGCGTGGTGGAGGCGAACTGCATGAGCGAGAAGACGCCGACCAGGACGCCGAACCCCACCCCCTCGGCGCCCAGGCGCTGGGCGTAATACGGCAGGATCGGCAGGACGATCCCGAACCCGATCAGGTCCACCAACACGGTGAAGAACAGCACCAGGCGGGAGTGGGCCGCGGACATGGAAGGCTGGAAATGTAACCACCCCCGCCTAGCCACGTTGCGTCCGGGCCACCATACTGGTGGGCGACAGAGGCCAGGGATGACCACCCGTCTGGAGGAGGCCGTCACCATGAGTCTGACGCGTGCCGTACCCGGTCTGCTGGCCGGAGCCCTGCTCCTCACCACCGCCTGCTCCGATACCTCGGCGCCCGGCGGCCCTGACGCGGCGGCGATGCACCCTCAGGCCGCCCCGCGGGCACCGTCGCTGGCCACGCTGGCCGGCGCCATTCCCGGGTTCGGCGGGTTGTACCTCGAGGCCGGAGTCCCCACGGTCTATCTCACGGACCTGGGGCAGGAAGGGGCCGCCCGGGCCGTGCTGGGCCGCTACGGCTTCTCCGGCGTGCGGGCGGTGCAGGGACAGTTCGCGTATCAGGACCTCGATCGCTGGTTCCAGCTGCTCTCCCGCGAGGGGCTGGCTTTGCCGGGCACGGTGCTCGCCGATCTGGACGAGGCGGCGAACCGGGTCTTGATCGGCGTGGAGCACGCGGCCGCGGCCGCGAGCATCCGCGGCCTCGCGGCCCGGCTGGGCGTGCCCGCCGCGGCGCTGGTGGTGCGCGAGATGGAGCCCATCGGCTACGCCGCGACCCTGCGCGACCGAATCGATCCCCGCATCGGGGGGATCCAGATCCACTTCAGCAACTTCCTCTGCACTCTGGGCTTCAACGCCAGCGACGGCGGGGAGGCGTCGTTCATCACCAACTCGCATTGCACCGATCGCCAGGGCGGCGTGGAGAGCACGGTCTACTACCAGCCCCTCCAGAGCGTGGACGGCACGTCCATCGGTACCGAAGTCGAGGACCCGGCCTACCAGCGCAACATCCCCGGGTGTCCCCGCGGCAAGCGGTGCCGGCGGAGCGACGCGGCGCGGGCCGCCTACCATGCCGGGATCAGCTTCGACCCGGGGCGTATCGCCCGGACCAGCGGGCCGAACACCGGGTCGCTCGACATCGTGGGATTCTTCGATTTCGGCGCCGAGGACTTGCGGGACAACTTCACGGTGGGTGAGACCCTGAACAAGGTCGGTCGCACCACGGGGTGGACTCAGGGAACGGTGAGCAACACCTGCGTCACCGTGAGCGTGTCGGGAACCAACATCGCGCAGATCTGCCAGACCATCGTGAGCAACACGGTGCAGATCGTGGGCGGCGGCGACAGCGGGTCGCCCGTCTTCGTGCAGACGGGAGCGTCCACCGCGAACCTGTCCGGCATCCTCTGGGGCGGGAATTCCTCGGGGACGCTCTTCGTCTTCAGCCCCCTGAAGAACATCGAGCAGGAGCTTGGGAACCTGGCGACGCTCTGACCGTCACCCGTTTTCCGCCCCCGCGCTCCGGGTCCGCGCCGGCGGTCCCGGAGCGCGGGCGGCCCGCTGGGGCCTTCTGGCCGCCGGTGCCATCGGCTCGGCGGTCTCCGCCGCCCCGGCACAGCGACCGGAACGGTCGGTGAGCCAGACCCCGCCCCTGCGGTTCGAGCTGCACGCGCCCGGTCGAGTCCGGGCCGGGGAGCCGATCCCGATCACGCTGCGACTCACCAACACCGGATCGAGCCCGATCGAGCTGCACCTCATGGGCCGGGCGATCGCGTTCGACATCACGGTGGCGCGCGACGACGGAACCGTGGTGTGGCGCCGGCTCGCGAGTGCCGCCGTCCAGGGCATCCTTCAGATCCGGCGGCTCGCGCCCGGGGAGACCCTCGAGCTGACGGACGTCTGGCACCAGCGGGACGAGGCGGGGCGCCCGGTGCCGCCCGGGCTCTATCTGCTTCAGGGCGTCCTGCCCACCGACGAACCCCAGCCGCTGCGCACCGCCGCCGTGCGGCTGCGGGTCACCCCGGCAGGACCCCGCTGATCACGCTTCCTCGGCCGGGAGCCGACCCCGGACGGTCGCCGCCGGGGTGGTGAGTCCCCGGGCTTCGCGCCAGGCGCGGTGGAGAGTGGCCCCGAGGATGATGGCCCCGCCCAACAGCGCCCAGCGGGACACCGTTTCCCCGTGGACCAGCCATGCCCAGATGGGGTTCAACACGGGCTCGACCAGCAGCACCAGCGACACCTCGAGGGCGGGAAGCCGCGGGACGGCGCGCGTGAGCAGGACGTAGGAGAGTCCGAGCTGGAAGACGCCCAGGTAGCCCAATACCAGCCAGTCCAGCGCCGATCCCGAGGGAAATCCGCCGCCCGCGCTCAGGCCCACTCCGCACGCCAGCAGGTTGCCCATCGTGGCCGCCGAGGCCACCGACCCGCCCCGGGCGGCGATCCAGCGATAGCCGAGGAGCGTCAGCGCCCAGGTGACGGCACAGGCGGCGGCGAGGACGTTGCCGGCGAGCGGATTCGGCGCGGTGGCGAACCGGCGCGGCGTTCCGGCGAAGAGCAGGACCATGCCCGCGGCCAGGACCAGCATGGAGCCCAGATCTCGCCGGGAGGCGCGCTCGCCCAGCAGCAGGGGCGCGAGGAGCAGGATGAAGAGCGGGCTCGTGCTCTGGAGAAAGATGGTGCTGGCCGCGGTGGTGAGCTTGTTGGCCTGCACGTAGAGCGTGGTGGTCGCCGCATACGCCAGGGCGACGAGCAGCGCTCGCCCGTTCCAGTGGCGCCGCGCGTCGGGCACCAGCAGCAGGATGGTGAGCGCCGCGACCGCCGCCCGCCCGGCGAGGACCCCCCATCCCGAGAGCGCGCTCAGCTTGATCGCCGCCCCGCCGGTGGAGAACAGCATGGCCGCGAGCGCGACCTGAAGCCGCGGGTTCATCCCGGTCGCGGCCTCAGGGGAGGTTGATCGCGAGCCACTCGCGCGCGACGGCGGCGATGTCCCGCCGCTCGACGTCGGCCAGCGCGTTGAGCCGGCGCATCTCGTCGTCCGAGATCTTGCCGGCCAGCTCGTCCAGGGCGCGCCCCAGTGCGGGGTAGCGCCGGAGCACGGCCGCGCGCACCACCGGCGCGGCCTGGTAGGGCGGGAAGTAGCGCCGATCGTCGGTGAGCGCCACGAGATCGAGCGCCGCGATCAGGCCGTCGGTCGAGTTCCCGGCGATCAGGTCCACCTTCCCCTCCGCCAGCGCGCGATAGGTGAGCCCCAGGTCCATGGCCGCGGGCGGCTGGGCGAAGCGGAGCCCATAGGTCCGCGCGAACCCCTCGTACCCGTCGGCCCGCTGGAGGAACTCGTAGCCGAACCCCGCGCGCCACCGCGGCGCCAGCCGCGCCACGTCCGACACCGTCCGCAACCCGTAGCGCTCGGCGTCGGCCCGCCGTACCAGAATGGCGAACGTGTTCTCGAAGCCGAAGGGCCGAGCCCAGGCGAGCCCGAACCGCCGCTGGTACTCGCGAGCCACCGTGGCGTAGACGCGGGCTCGATCCGGGATCGGCCGATGGTCGAGAATCGCGGTGTAGGCGGTGCCGGTGTACTCGACGTAGGCGTCGATCTCCCCGGAGACGAGGGCCCGATGACACACCAAGGTGCCGCCCAGGTGGAGCCGGCGCTCCACCTCGAGGCCGGTGCGCCGTTCGATCTGCTGAGCCACCAGCTCGGCCAGCAGGTCCGACTCGCTGAAGTTCTTCGAGCCCACGACGATGCGGTCCCCGCGGCCGCAGGCGACCGCGAGCGCGCCGAGGAGGGACGCGCATGCCAGCAACCCCCGTCGGCCCCTCAGCGTCTCCACACCAGCCGCTTCTCCGCCCAGGCCAGCGCCCCGTCGGCCGCCAGCGCCAGCAGGGCGGCCGGGAGGGCGCCCGCCAGAATCAGCGTGTAGTTCACGGTCGAAACGCCGCGAAAGATATACTGGCCCAACCCCCCCGCGCCGATGGCGGCGGCGATGGTGGCGATGCCCACGCCGACGACGGTGGCGACCCGGATCCCCGCCATGATCACGGCGGCCGCGAGCGGCAGCTCCACCAGCCGGAGGAGCTGCCCGCCGGTCATCCCCATTCCCCGCCCGGCTTCGCGGACCGCGGGGTCCACCCCGGCGATCCCGGTGTAGGTGTTCCGCACGATCGGCAGCAGGGCGTAAACGATCAGGGCGGTGACCGCGGTCCAGGTCCCGATGCCGAAGACAGGGATCAGGAAGCCGAAGAGGGCCAGGCTGGGGATGGTCTGGAAAACGTTGGCGAGCCCGAGCACCGGGGCCCGGAGCCTGGGCACCCGGGTGAGCGCGATCCCGAGCGGCACGCCGATCAGCGTGGCGACCCCGGTCGAGAGCAGCACCAGGATGACGTGCTGGCCGGTGAGGGTTGCCAGCTCGGGGAGGTTCGCGGCGTAGTACCGGAAGAGGTCCATGTGACTCGTGCCGGGCTACCCCCGGGGCACGGACCCCGGACCGGTGGACGGGGGTTCCCCGAGATGAGCCGCGCTCCAGAACGCCCTCGCCTCCGGGTGCGCCGACCGCTGGAACTCGTCCGCCGTCCCCAGGAACACGAGACGCCCCTGCACCAGGAGCCCGATCCGGTGACCCAGCAGCGCTCCCTCCCGCACATCGTGGGTCACGAACACCACCGCCTTCCCGAGGCGGTCGGCCAGGGCGCGGAACTCGCGCCGGACCTCGGCCCGGGTGACCGGGTCGAGTGCCCCGAACGGCTCGTCCATGAGGAGCAACGGCGGATCGGCCGCCAGCGCTCGGGCCACCCCCACCCGCTGGCGCTGGCCTCCCGACAGTTCGTGCGGGTAGCGGCCGGCGAACTCCGAGGGGTCGAGGCCCACGAGGGCCAGCATCTCCTGCACCCGCCTGGCGACCAGGGCGGCGGGCCACCGCTCGAGCCGCGGCACCAGCCCTACGTTCTGCGCCACCGTGACGTGCGGAAAAAGCCCGATCTCCTGAATCACGTAGCCGATCCGCCGCCGCAGCCGCGTGGGCTCCACCTCCGCCGCCGGCTGACCGGCGACGAACACCTCGCCCCGCGTCGGCTCGAGGAGGCGATTGACCAGCTTGAGCGTGGTGGTCTTCCCCGAGCCGCTGCGACCCAGGAGCACCAGTGTCTCGCCGGCGCTCACCGAGAAGGAAACGTCCGAGATCAGCTCGCGGCCTCCCGGGTCCGGCAGCCGGTACGTCAGGCCGCGAACCTCGAGAACCGGCGTCACCCGGTGCCCGCGAGGATCATCAGGAACCGCTCGTCGTCCGAGGTGCCCTGCCAGCGGGCCGCGAGGCCGGCGTCCGCGAGAATGCGGGCCAACGCCTCGCGGCTGTACTTGTAGGAATGGTTCAGGGCGATCCGCTCCCCGGCCTCGATCTCCAGGACTTCGCCGCCCGTGAGGGCGGCGCAGTCGCGGGCGGCACGGAAGTGCTTGGCCAAAGGATGGAGGCCGGGCATGCGCTCGTCCCTGCGGTCTTCGAAGACGATCTCCCCCTCGCCTTCCGTGATCCCCACCGCCCGGAGCGGCGCCCAGGCGAACCGGCGGTTGAG
>DATLXT010000254.1:0-3154 GCA_035575475.1 Gemmatimonadales bacterium
ATCCCGCCGATCTGGATGGCGATGGAGGAGAAGTTGGCGAACCCGAGGAGCGCGTAGCTCAGCATGACCGCCGCCTTGGGCCCCAGCACCAGCCCGGCCCCCATCTGGCTCGCGAAATCGGCGTAGGCCACGAACTCGTTCAGCACGATCTTCTCGCCGATGAAGGCGCCGACCGTCCCGGCGTCCTGCCACGGGACGCCCATCAGGAACGCGATCGGTTGCAGCACCTTCCCCAGGATGAGTTGGAGCGTGAGGTCCGGCATCCCCACCAAGCCGCCCACCCAGCCGATGCCGGCATTGAGCAGGGCGATCAGCGCGATGAATGCCATGAGCATGGCCGCCACGTTGATGGCCAGCTGGACCCCCGTGGCCGCGCCCGAGGCCGCCGCGTCGATCACGTTGGCCTCGGCTTTTTCGACCTCCACCCGCAGCGTCCCCCGAGTTTCCGGCTCGCCGGTCTCGGGGAGGATCATTTTCGAGAGCACGAGCCCCGCCGGCGCGTTCATCACGCTCGCCGTGAGCAGGTGCCCGGCGATGTCCGGAAAGTACCCGCGCAGCATCCCGACGTAGGCCGCGAGTACTCCGCCCGCCACGGTAGCGAACCCGCCCACCATCACGGTGTGCAGCTCGGAGCGCGTGAGGCGCCCCACGAACGGCTTGATCAGGAGCGGAGCCTCGGTCTGCCCCAGGAAGATGTTCCCCGCCGCCGACAGCGTCTCGGCGCCCGAGGTCCGCAGGGTCTTCTGCATCACCCAGGCGATGGCCTTCACCACCCGCTGCATCACCCCCAGGTAGTAGAGCACGGTCATCAGGGACGAGAAGAAGATGATGGTGGGGAGTACGTTGAAGGCGAAGAACGCCCCCGTCTGCGCCACCCCGCTGGCCCCGCCGCCCAGCGGTACCTCGTTCTGCACCAGATTCCCGAAGACGAAGCGGGCCCCGCGTTCCTGAAAGCCGAGGAGCCCGGTGATGACCGCGTTGGCGAAGGTGAAAAGCCAGCGCCCCGGCGTGGTCCACAGCACCAGCATCCCCAGGCCGATCTGAAGCCCCACCCCGGCCGCCACCATCCGCCAGTTGATGCGCCGCCGGTCGTAGGAGATGGCATAGGCGATGGCGAGCATGGTCGCAATGCCGACCAGCCCGACCAGGCGCTCGGGGAGCGGGGTGTCGAGCCCCCCGCGGGCCTCCGCCAGCCGTTCCGCCGCCGTCTGCACGAGCCACAGTCCCGTCATCCCAGGGCCTCCAATTCGCTCCGCAGGCGGGAGATCAGCGCCACCTTCTCCGAGTCGGGCAGGAAGGCGCTCTCGCCCGCATTGAGCACCACCTGCACCAGCTGGTCCTTGGACACCCCCAGCGCCGTGTGCGCCAGGTGATACTCGTCGGTCAGCGACACGCCGTCGGTCAGGCGCCCGTCGGTGTTCAGGGTGACCCGCACGCCCTGCTCGAGGTAACGCCGAAAGGGGTGCGCCGCCACCGCGTCCACGGCGTGCGTGTGCAGGTTGCTCGAGAGGCACATCTCCAGCGGGATCCGCCGCTCCACCACCTCGGCCAGGAGATCGGGGTCCTCGCCCAGGCGCGTCCCGTGGCCGATCCGCTGGGCCCCGCACTCGTGCAGGGCCTGACGGATGGAGTCAGCCCCGTCGCCCTCGCCCGCGTGGCAGGTGCGCCCCAGGCCGTGCGCCGCGGCGTACTCGAACGCGGCCCGGTGCTCGCGCGCCGGATGACCCCGCTCCGCTCCCGCGAGATCGAAGCCGACCACCCCGTCGCGCCGGTAGTCCGCCGCCGCGCGCGCCAGCTCGAGCGACTCCGCCGGCGGCCGGGTACGGATGCCGCACACGATCACCCCCACCCGGGTGCCGGTCTCGGCCTCGGCGCGCCGAATTCCGCGCAGCGGCGCCTCGATCGCCTCCGCCAGCGTGAGCGCGGGCCGATGCAGCAGCGGCGAGTACCGCACCTCGACGTAGCGCACCCGCTCCGCCGCCACGTCGTGCACGAACTCGTACGCCACCCGCTCGAGCGCCCGGGCCGTCTGGAGCACCGAGAGCGTGACGCTGTACTTCTCCAGATACTCCTCCAGGCTGCGCGCGTCGCGCACCAGCATCGCCCGGGCGAGCGCCTCGGGCGTCTCCGCCGGCAACCGGACGCCCTGCTCCCGCGCCAGCTCGATCATGGTCTCGGGTCGCAACGCGCCGTCCAGGTGAACGTGCAGCTCGACTTTGGGCCAGCGGCGGAGCTCCTCCTTGGTGAGCCGCGGGAGGCCCCGCCGGGCCGTCATGACCACCCGGTACACCTCCCCCGCCTCGCGGACCGCCTCCCCGGGGTCCAGCGTGCGCCCCACCCCGTCCGTCACGTAGGCCGCGCCCTCCTCCACCAGCCGGGCCAGCCCCGCATCCCGGCGCCGCACCGCGTCCAGCACCGTCGCGCCGCGGGCCACCTCCACCGGTTTCTCGTTGACGAAGACGCGGAGGTCCCCCGCCATCAGCCGCCCCGGTGCAGGCGCGGCTCCGCGGGAGCCGCCACCGGATCGCGCAGCACACCGAGGTAGCGGACGACGGCCTCGATATCGAGCACCCCCGTCGGCTCGGCCGGCTGGTCCGCCAGCATCGCGAATCCCGACCCGCCGGCCGCGATGAAATCCGGCACCGCGAGCGTGTACAGACGACCCCGATCCAGACCCCGCCCGTCGGCCAGCCGCACCCGCGTGACCCGCCGGCCGGGGGCCCGGCCGGGATCGTACCACACCTCCAGGCCCGCCACGTGGGCGGCGGGCTCCGCCCCGCGCAGGGCGTGCTCCAGAACCTGAAGCAGGAGGTCGCCGGACACCGTCAGCCGGACCAGCCGGTTCTGGAACGGCAGCACCTGGAAAAGCTGACCGTAGGTGACCGGACCCCCCGGGAGACCGTCACGGATCCCCGAGTTGTTGACCAGAGCCACGTCGGCTCTCGCGATATGGCGATAGGCGTCGGCGATGAGCCGGCCCAGTCCGTACTCCGCGCCCTGGCGCGGTAGCGCGAAGCGCAACCGCCCGACGGGCCGGGACGCGAGACTGTCCACGGCCCGCTGGTGGCGCGCCACCAGGGCGGCGACCGCCGGGTCGGGACGCACCGCGTCGGCGTAGGGCGTCACCACCTGGAGGCGGGTCTCGCGCCGCCGC
>DATLXT010000255.1:0-4770 GCA_035575475.1 Gemmatimonadales bacterium
CCCGGCGCTCGCGCGCCCACCGCGCGGCGGCCGTGAGGATGAGCGGCTCCAGCCTCATCCGCTCGACCAGCACCCGTCGGGTGAACGCGACCGCGGCGTCGAGGTCGGTCGGCGACACGATGTCCGCCTTGTTCACCACCACCACCAGCGGGATCCGTTGGGCGGCGAGCTCGCGGCCGAGCGCCAGCTCGTCGGCGGTAATCGGGGGATCGGCGCCGAGCACCAGCAGGGCCGCGTCGATGTGGGGCAGAAACGCCTGCGTCTCGCGCGCATTGGCCGCGAGGACGGACCCCACCCCGGGGGTGTCCACCAGGCACAAGCCGGTTCGGAGCAGCTCAACCGGCCACTCGATTTCGACGGCCCTGACGGCGCGTGCGTTCCCCGGGTTACCCTCTTCGGTGACGTAGTCTCGCAGCCCGGTCACGGCGATCTCGCGGGGATCGGCGTGGCGTGGGTAGACGGTCGCCCGGGGCCCCGGCCCCCAGCGCACGACGGTGACGACGGAGGTCACCGGCGCGACCCCGGCCGGCAGCAGGTCGCGCCCGAGCAGGGCGTTGATCAGCGTGGACTTGCCGCGTTTGAACTGGCCGACGACGGCGACGTAGAAGCGCCCCGCCCGCGCGCGCTCGGAGAGCCGTTCGAGTTCGCTCGCGTGCTCGGGCGAGCCAGCCTCGCGGGCCAAGGCCGCCAGCACCCGCGCCGCCCGTTCCGCGTCGGTCAGTTGTGCCACTGTCGAACGACCAGGACCGAGCAAGGCGCGTGATCCACGACCTTGTCGGCGGTCGTGCCCAGCACCCCCGCCCAGAGCCCCGAACGCCCGCTGGCCCCGATGACGAGCAGGTCGGCGCGCACCTCCTTCGCCACGTCGCAGAGAAGCTTGGGAGCGTTCCCGGCGACGATCCGGACGCCGAGGGGGACTCCGGTGTCGCGGCCCAGCGCCTCCGCTTCCCGCTCGAGCTCCGCGAAGTAGGTGTCAATCGCCTCGCGCTCCTCCGTCGTTTCGCTCATGGCGCTCGGATACTTCGGCAGGTGTTCCTCCACCATGACCACGAGCATTTCGGCGCCGGTCAGCTTCGCGAGGCGCACGGCATCCTCGAGGGCCCGCCGCGAGGAGTCCGACCCGTCGAATCCCACCACGATGCGATGAAACATGGCGCGCTCCCTCTAGGCGTCCTCGGTAGGTTGCAGCGTCGCCGGGGCGGCGGCCGGTCGTCCGGCGACGAACTGGGCCTCCTCCCTGGTCGGCTCGAAGAACTTCTGGGCGATCAGGGTGGGCACGACGGCGCTCAGGATGACCACCGTCACGAGCACGGTGTATTGCGCTTGCGTGATGATGTGGTTCTCGAACCCGAACAGCGCCGAGATCGTTCCAAAGGTCAGTCCGGTCGACATCAACAGCGTGGTGTAGGCGTTCAGTCGGCGCGGGAAGCCGAACGCCATCCCGGCGGGCCACACGCCTATGCCTTTGGCGAGCAATTTGACCGCGAGCAGGCCCGCGATGATCGCCGCGCCGGCCAGGATTGCCGGCAACGACACGTAGAGGCCCGCCTTGATGAAATAGAAGGGCGTGAGGATGGCGAACGCGATGGACCGGATTCGGTGCATCAGCACGCGATCTCGCAAGAATACCCCGGCGACCACGAGCCCGACGAGATAGGCCGGCAGCACGGCTTCGCTCTTGACCCACGTGGCCACACCGCCGAGGAAGAACAGCACCAGGAACAGGAACTTGACCTCGGGTTCGGACACGCGCGTCGCGCCCAGCCGTTGGATGATCTCCCGCGTGAACCGCGGTAGGAAGTAGAGCACGACCGCGAGCACCGCGACGAACAGCAGCATCGAGGCGTTGAAGTTCGCGAACAGGACGCCGAGGGCGAGCACGGTGCCGAAGTCGGTGATGAAACACGCCGCCAGGATCAGCTTGCCCACTTCGGTCGCGTTGAGACCGGAGTCCACCATCACGGCGTACACCACCGCCACCGACGTGGTCGACAGGGCGACCCCGGCGATCTGCGCGGCGCGCCACTCCCAGCCGAACACCCAGTACGCCGCGAGCCACGCGCCGGCGAACGGCAGCAGGAAGGAGACCAGCCCGACGGCGGCAGCGGGCTTCCAATGCGTCCGGAGCGAGATGGGGTCGATCTCGGCGCCGGCCAGAAAGGTGAGCAGGCCGGCCCCAAAGGTCGCCAGGAAGTTGATCCATTCCGTCGTTTGGAAGTGGAGGAAATTGCCGGCCAGGACGCCCAGAAAGATCTCGATCAGGGCCACCGAGATGCCGACCCGGATCGAAATGAGGCTGGCCAGCAGCGCTACCGCCATCCAGCCGGCGGCCACGAACCAGACGTTGTGCGACATATCTCCCCCGTCGCGAACTCCCCGGGGGGGCGCAAAAAAAGACCCCACGGAACGCATGAGCACCGCAGGAGTCATTGGCCCATCGCCGATGGGCGGTTGCGGCGGACTCCACCGCCAAATGGCTCGGAACGAAGACTACCTCGCTCCCTTGCCGCGGTCAAGGCGTGGTGGCATCTTAGGATTGCGGCCGAAGATCGCCGCCGGCGATGGAGTTCGCCCGCCAATCGCCTGCCTCCCGCAGGCTGATGACTCCTACCCGAGGTCCGGGGGGAGTTTTTTGTTCGCCTCCGGGACCCCTCGACAGCTCCGAGCCGGAGGGCCCATGCCCCACCGCTTCCAGGGCGACCGCACGCTCCTGCGCGTCTTTTTCGGCGAGAGCGACACCTACCAGGGGCGCCCGCTGCACCAGGTGCTGCTCGACCGCTTCCGCGAGCGGGGAGTTGCCGGCGCGACGGTGTTGCGCGGCGCGCAGGGATTCGGCGCCCGCTCGACGTTGCACACGATCAGCCTCGGCCGCCTCTCGTTGGACTTGCCGCTGGTGCTGGAGGTGGTCGAGACGGAGGAGGCGATCCAGACGTTGTTGCCGGCGCTCGACGACTTGCTGGCCGGAGGCCTGGTCACGTTAGAACGCGTCCGCGTCATCACGTATCGCCCTGGCCTCGAGGGACTCAACCCCGACGCATGAGGAGAGGCGGAATGGCTGGCGGCGCCGACCCCGTTCCCGACCGCGAGCTGGGGGCGCTCCGGCGTGCGCCACGCGAAGGGTCCGCGCCCAGGTGAGACCAGTGTCCCAGCCCGGGGACCACGGGTCCGGAAGGAACGCGGTCGCCCGCCGTCCTTCACGGGTGGGGGCTCGGGGGGACGCTCCCGCGGTGCGGGCCGAGCGACGGGCGCGGGCGGAGGTCCTAGAGCTGGTGGCGGTCGAGGGGTGCCCCGCCTGCCACGCTGGCGAGCGGGCCGAACGGCGCTTCTTCTGGGGATTCGTCACCGAACACTACCTCGACACCGGAGTCATCGCCGCGTATTCGGCGTCGCTCGGGTTCTGCGGGGCTCACACGCGGGCGCTGGCCGCGCGCCACGAGGCGCAGTGGGTGGCGCCCACGGTGTATCGCTATGTGGTCGAGGGTGCGCTTCGACGTCTGCGCAGCCGGGCGGCGGACCGCGTGGGAGGGTGTCCGGCCTGCCAGCATCGCCGGGGAGCGGAAGGGCGGGCCGTGGAGGCTCTGCTTCCCTATCTCGGCGATCGAGACGTCCTCGGCGGGTATCGCCGAGGCGGCGGCCTCTGTTGGTCTCACGGATGCCGAGCGGTCATCCGCGCCACCGCCGAGCAGGCGCAAACCCTGGTCGAGTGCTTTCTCGAGGCGCTCGGCGGCGCCGGCCAGGAGGTGAGGCGGCTCGCGTTCATCGCCGGACTCGACAGTGATGCGCCGGCCAGGATCCACGGGAGCCACCAGGGGAAGCACGTCCTTGAGCGGCTGCTCTCGACGGGCGAACCGCCGAGCACTCTCGACCTGCTCCATCGTCGGCTCGAAGCCGGTTGCTGCCCGGTCTGCTTGGCAGGACTCCAGCTCGAGGGCCGGTACGCCAGCTGGCTCTCCGAAGCGTGCGTCACCAACCCTCGATCAATCGTGGCCGACGGCGTCTGGCTCTGCCCACGTCACCTCCACGACCTCGCCAGAGAAGAACCCGCCACGGCGTCGTGGCTGACGGCCCTGATGTGCGACCGCCTGAAGGGCGAGGTCGAGGAGGCGACCCGGCGCCTGTCGGCGCTGCCTCGGGCGAGCGTCGCGGCACGCCTGTGGGCCATCCTGGGCGACCGCTCTCGGCGTGAGGGCGGGCTCCGGGAGACCGCGGGCAAGCTGGTGCGCACCGTGATGCGGCCCCCCCGGCGGGAGCTGCGCGACATAGGAGACCGACTGGCCCGCCAGCGCCCCTGCCACGTGTGCGATGCCGTCGCCACCGCCGAGCGGCGAGCCATGGAGTTGGTCATCGCGGCGTTGGCGGACGGGCCCACGCGCCAGCTGTACCTTCGCTCTCACGGCCTGTGCTTCCGCCACGCCGCCGGAGCGTGGGGGCGGCCCGGCGCCTCGCTCTTCCGCGAGGTCCTGGGCGCCCGCCTCGCGGTCCTCGCGTGGGAGCTCGATGAGGTCGGTCGGAAGTCGTCCTGGACCGCGCGCCACGAGCCCAAGGGGCCCGAGCGGACGGCATGGCGCCGCGCGGCGACCTTGGTTGATGGGCGCGCGTTCGGCTGAAGCGGTCGCCCGCCGGATTCGCTCGACCCTGGGAGGAGCGATGGGCCACGCCCGGGGCGGGCTCCCCGCCCCCCGCCCCCCGCCCCCCGCCCCCGCTCCCACCCTGGCGGTCGCTCCCGTTGAGCGATACTCTAGCACCTCTGGCACTGTGGGGCCCACTGGC
>DATLXT010000256.1:0-5791 GCA_035575475.1 Gemmatimonadales bacterium
CCCGCTTCACCACCGACGCCCCCCTGCGCAGCGGGTGGGCCTGGGGCCAGCGCTACCTGAAGGACGGCGTCGCGATGGCCGAGGCCGACGTGGGCCGGGGCAAGCTGTTTCTCTTCGGCCCCGAGATCCTGTTCCGCGGCCAGCCCCACGGCACGTTCAAGCTCTTCTTCAACGGGTTCCACCTGGCCCGCTCCGAGCCGGTGCGCCTGCCCGGAGGGGCAGTGGGCGCGAACTGAGGACCGCTCACCGGAGCCGGAACAGGAACAGCCGGTAGGACTTGTAGCGGGCGAAGTTGGCGCCGTCGCGCCGGCCGCTGAAGTGCTTCTCCTCGAGCCGGGCGAGCTTCCGGCGCCAGAGCCAGCGCACCGCGCGCATCACCCACGGATGCGCGGCCCAGAAGCGGGCGACGAGGAGATCGTAGGCCGGTCGGATGGCTTCCCGATACGCCCGGTCCAGGAGGTCGAAGGTGGGCGCGATCCGCGCGGTGAGGTCCAGGTCCTCGAGCAGCTCGAAGCGGGACCGCGTCATGAGCTCCCGGAAGGCGGGGAGCTGGTGGCCCCCGCCGATAGGGCTCCTCCCCTCGGCCGGCATCCGGAAGATGTCGGTGATCAGGAGGTAACCGCCGGGATTCAGGAGCCGCTCGGCCTGTGCCAGGGCGCGGTCCGGCTGGATGAACAGGAAGCTTTCGCTGAAGAGCAGGAGATCGTAGCGCCGGTCCGTCTCCAGCTCTTCGAACTTCCCCTCGAACACCGTGGCGCGCTCGCCCAGGGCCTCGCGCGCCACCCGGGTCAGGAACGGGTTGGGCGACACCGCGTCCACCCGATACCCGCGGCCCAGGAGTTGCTTCGCCGTGTTCCCGGACCCGCACCCCACGTCCAGGATGGCGCGGACGCCGTCAGGGATGTGCGAGACCAGAAACTCGGTGTAGGCCGCCTGGGCCCGGCTCAGGTTCCGGATCTCCACCGGCAGGCCGTCCGTCCAGAATCCGTAGTGCAGGTCTTCCATCCCCAGGAGGTGGCGGCCCAGCACGTACCCCAGGGCGAGGCCGAACTCGGGCGAGCGGAGGGCCGGGGCACGGGTGGGATCGAGCGGGGCGGCCACGAGCGCGCTACGGCTCCTTCCGATGGACCAGGTGCACGCTGCGCTGGGCGGTCGGCATGACCACGACGTCCAGCACGTTCACGTGATCGGGGAGGTTGACGACATAGGCGACGATGTCGGCGATGTCGTCGGCCGACAGCGGCGTCATGCCCCGGTAGGTCTGCCGGGCCCGCTCCAGGTCGCCGTGGAAGCGCACTTGCGCGAATTCCGTCTCCACCAGACCCGGGTCCACGCTCGAGACGCGCACGGCCGTACCCAGAAGGTCCTGATTCAGTCCCTCGGTGAGCGCGCGGACGGCGTACTTGGTGGCGTTGTACACGTTGCCCTTGGGATACGTCCAGTGGCCGGCAATGCTCCCCAGGTTCACCACGTGCCCCCGGTTTCGGGCCACCATGTGGGGCAGAATGGCGCGCGAGACGTTGAGCAGGCCCTTGATGTTGGTGTCGATCATCCGGTCCCAGTCGTCAGGATCGCCTTCGTGCAGGTAGCTCAGGCCGCTGGCCAGGCCCGCGTTGTTGATCAGGACGTCCGGAACGTGCCCGGCGCGCACCAGCCCGTCGGCCGCCCGGAAGACCGCCTCCCGGTCCCGCACGTCCACCCGCTCCACCTGCACCCCGACGTCGGCGGTCTCGCGCAGCTCGGCCGCCAGCGCTTCGAGCCGCTCCAGCCGCCGCGCCCAGAGCACGAGGCCCGCGCCCTCGGCCGCGAAGCGCCGCGCGCATGCCGCGCCGATCCCCGACGAGGCACCGGTGATCAGAACGAGCTTCCCCCGAATGCGATTCATGAGCCCCGGGTCCGGTCTGGCGGGCAAACTTACCCAGAACCGGGGACCCCGTAAACTTTCGGGTGCCCACAACCCTCATCGCACATCCGGAGCCGACCGATGCGTCAGACCCTGCCCGCCCTCCTCGCCGCCCTGGCCCTGGCACCGCTCCCCGCGCAACAGCCGGGCGGCCAGCACCCCCGCCCCCGGCCCTACCCCGTCTTCGAGTCCGCCGCCTTTCAGCGCGCCGTGGACCGCGGCACCCGCACCCGCACCGGCCATCCGGGACCCCGCTACTGGCAGCAATGGGCCGAGTATCGGCTCGAGGCGGAACTCGACGCCGAGGCCCACCGGCTCATCGGCCGGGGGACAGTGCGCTACTCCAACCGGTCACCCGACACCCTGCGCACCATCTTCTTCCACCTGTACCAGAACCTGTTCGCCCCGGAGGCCATCCGGAACGAGCCCGTGCCCCTCACCACGGGCATGGAACTCCGGCACGTGGCGGTCGGGGGCGAGACCCTGGCGCGCCGCGATCCGGCCGACCCGGCACCCGGATACACCATCGATGCCACCATTCTAAGGATCCGCCCGCGCGCGCCCCTGCCGCCCGGGGGCGCCGTGGCACTGGCGTTCGAATGGGCGTTCACGGTGCCCCAAGACGGCGCGCCGCGGATGGGCCGGGACAGCGCGGTGTACTACCTCGCCTACTGGTATCCTCAACTCGCGGTGTACGACGATCTCGGCGGATGGCAGCTCGACCCCTACCTGGGCAACGCCGAGTTCTACATGGGTTACGCCGATTACGACGTGGCCATCACGGTGCCCGAAGGCTGGCTGGTCGCGGCGACCGGCACGCTCGCCAACCCGGACGAGGTCCTGTCGCCCCTGGTGCGCGAGCGTTTGGCGCTTTCCCGAACGGTGGACACGGTGGTGCCCGTGGTACGGGCCGACGAACGGGGCGCCGGACCGGGCCACGCCACGCCCCGGGGCCGGGGCGGGACGCTCACCTGGCGCTTCCGGGCCGCGAACGTGCGGGACTTCGCCTGGGGCGCGTCCCGCCATTGGGTTTGGGACGCCACCCGCGCCTCGGCCGGGGCCGCCGCGGCCGGGTCGCAGGCCACGCCGAGCATCCACGCCTTCTATCGCCCCACCGCCAAAACCTGGGACCGAGCCGCTCACTACGCCCGTCACTCGGTCGAGTTCCTGTCGCGATTACTCTGGCCCTACCCCTACCCGCACATGACGGCGGTGGACGGGATCGCGTCCTGCGGCGGCATGGAATACCCGATGATGACCTGCATCGGCGGGGAGCGTGACACCCTGAGCCTCTACGGCGTCATGGTGCACGAGATCGCCCACATGTGGTTCCCCATGCAGGTGGGCTCGGACGAGAAGCGGTACTCGTGGCTCGACGAGGGGCTCACCCGATTCAATCAGGCGGAGGGGATGCGGGACTTCTTCGCGGGGTACGACCGCCTGCGGCAGTCCCGCCAGGGATACCTGGCGGCGGTGCGGGGCGGCTGGGAGGTGGAGCTGATGCGCCACGGCGACCTCTACCCGTACGGCACGCCGGCCTTCGCGGTCGCGAGCTACGAGAAAATGGCGCTGAATCTCGCCATGCTGCGGGCGCTCCTGGGCGAGGAGCTCTTCTCCCGTGCCTATCGGGAGTACGGGCGCCGCTGGATCAACCGGCACCCCTCCCCCTACGACTTCTGGAACAGCTTCGAGGACGTGACCGGCCGGGATCTCGACTGGTTCTGGCGGACCTGGTGGTTCGAGACCTGGACCCTGGACCAGGCCATCGCCGCGGTGCGACCCGCGGGCGACTCGCTGGAGATCGTGATCGAGGATCGGGGCCTGGCACCCATGCCGGTGCGGCTGGCCGTCACCCGGGCCGACGCCAGCATCCAGTGGCTCGAGCTGCCGGTGGAGACCTGGCTCCAGGGCGCCCGGCTCCAGGTAGTGCGGCTGGCCGCGAGGCCGGAGGTCATCCGGCTCGAGATCGATCCGGCGGGGGCGTTCCCGGACGTGGACCGCGCCAATCAGGTGTGGACCCGGGATGCGCCCGCCCGCTGACGGATGTCGGTGCCATCGACCGGGCGGTGGAGCCCGCTCAGTTACGCGCCAGGAACGCCAGCACCAGGGCGTTGTACGCCGCCGGCTGATCCGCGTGCGGGGTGTGCCCCGCGCCGGGAATGGTGACGGCCTCCTCGTGCGGCAGGCAGCGGGCCAACTCCTCCAGCGCCAGGCGCAGAAACCGGGGACTGCGCTCGCCGCGCACCAGCAGCACGGGACTCCGAATCCGTCCCACCGCCGAGCAGGAAAGCGCGGGCATGTAGGCCGCGGGATCGGCGCCCAGCTCCAGCCGGAATTCGAACGCCGCCCGAAGGAGCGCCGCCCGTGACGCCGCGGGCAGGGCGTCGAAGCCCCCCGGCCGCCCGGTGACGGCGTCGAGGAATCGCCGAACCGCCTCGACCGAATCCCCCCGGGCGAAGGCGCGCCGCGCCGGATCGAGCACCCCGGCGGTGAAGGCGCGGCGTAAGGAATCGCCCGCCGGGGTCCGGGCCAGCCAGGGCAGAATCGGCGGCTCGGTGAGCGCCAGCGAGCGCACCAGATCGGGGCGCTCGAGCGCCACCTGGAGGGCGACATAGGCGCCGTAGGACGCGGCCACGAGGTGCACCCGCTCCAGACGCAGCGCTTCGATCAACCCGATCAAATCGCCCGCGTGCAGATCCAGCGAGTAGGGTTGCCCGTCGGCTCGCGCCGGGTTGGGCGGGTGATACCGCCGGCTGTAGGCCACGACCCGGAAATGCCGGGCGAAGGTGTCCACCTGCGCCCGCCAGCTGTCGAGCGAACCCAGCGTGCCGTGCACCAACACGACGGGCGTACCGCTCCCCTGCTCGACGAAATGCAGGTCGGTGCCCCGCAGCCGCGCCACCCGCAGGGCGGGGCGCGGAGCCGCCGCCGCAGCGGGCACGGGCTCCGGCACACGATCGGGCGGCGGACCACCGCCGCCGCCGCATGCCCACGCCGAGAGCCCCGCGACCGCCGCCAGCGTGGCACCCGACCGCCGCCCCCGCTTCCGGGCCGCCATGACCGCGCAATGTAGCCGGCGCGCGGTCTCTTTCAACCGGTCGGACCCCTCGACTTGACGGTCTCCCGGGCCGAGCGTAATATCCGCGCACCATGCCGCGTTACGACTATTCCCGCTTCTTCGGTTTCTTCTTTGGCGCGACCCGCGAGCGGGCCGTGACGGGAGAGGCGTGCGGGAGTAGCTGAGGCATCGAATCTCTCAGTGACACGAGCGGCCCGCTGAACGGCGGGCCGCTTCTTTTTTCACGTCGACGCGGGGGGGAGGGCATGAGGGAGCTGGATCACCTGCGTGCCGACATCGAGCACCTCGACCGGGTGCTCATCGGGTTGATCGGCACGCGCGTTCGGACGGCGCGCCGCGCCGGCCAGCTCAAACGGGCCGCCGGGCTCCCCATCAGGGACCCGGCCCAGGAAGTGGCGGTGCTGGAGCGGGCAGCCCGGCTGGCCGGCGAGGCCGGACTGCCCGTCGAGGCAACCCGGGAGCTGTTCGCCCGCCTGGTGGGGCTCGCGCGGCAGGCGGAACTCGAGCCGTGACAACCGTCGCCATCCAGGGCGAGGCCGGTTCCTACAGTCACGCCGCGGCGCTCGCCGCCCTGGGACCGGACCTTCAACTGGTCCCGCGGCCCGACTTCGAGGCGCTGTTCCGCGCCGTGGCCGGGGGCGAGGCCGAGCGGGGCGTGGTGCCCATCGAGAACTCGCTGGCCGGGTCGGTGCACGAGAACTACGACCTGCTGCGGGCCCATGCGCTGCACGTGGTAGGGGAAGCGCAGGTGCGGGTCCGGCACTGTCTGGTGGCCCGCCCCGGCAGCCGGCTCGGCCGGATCCGGCGGG
>DATLXT010000257.1:0-7323 GCA_035575475.1 Gemmatimonadales bacterium
CTCCTCGCTGTACAGGGTGATGCCGAGGCGGGGCGCCGCCTCGGCGATGATCGCGAGCAGGCGGCCGAGATCGCGGTAGCTCGGGTTCCCCACGATCCCGACGTTCATGTCGCCTGAAGCGACTCCTGCGCCGCGAGAGCGCGGATCCGGGCGGCGATGCCGGGCCCGGTGAGCCCCGCCTCCGCCAGTTGTTGGCCCCGGGGCGCGTGCTCGTAGGTCCGGTCGGGGACGCCCAGCGGTACGACACGCACCGCCGGCGCCGTGAGCTGGAGCAGGGCCGCCACGCTGGCGCCGAACCCGTTCACCACGGTGCCGTCCTCCACTGTCACCAGCAGGGCGTGGGTCCGGGCCAGCTCGTCGAGCATTTCCCGGTCCACCGGCTTCAGGAACCGGCAGTTGACCACGGTCGGGTCGAACCCCTCGGCCGCGAGCAGGCGGGCGGCGTCCAGCGCCGGCTCGCACATCACGCCCACCGCCAGGATGGCGCACTCCTTGCCCGCGCGGAGCACTTCCCAGGTGCCGTAGCGTACCGGCGCGACTTCGGCCGCGGGCGGGGCCTCGCCCGGCGCCTTGTCGCGCGGGTAGCGGAGGGAGAAGGGTCCGCCCCGGTGCTCCAGGGCGCACCGGAGGAGGCCGATCAGCTCGGCGCCGTCACGGGGCGCCGTGACGGTCAGGTGCGGCACCGCCAGCAGGTAGGCGATGTCGTACAGGCCCATGTGGGTCTGGCCGTCTTCGCCCACCATCCCGGCGCGGTCCAGGCAGAAGATCACCGGGAGCTGCTGAATGGCGACGTCGTGAATGATGCTGTCGTAGGCGCGCTGGAGGAACGTCGAATAGATCGCCACCACGGGGCGGAGGCCCTGGGTGGCGAGCCCGGCGGCGAACGTCGTGGCGTGGGCCTCGGCGATTCCCACGTCGAAGAAGCGCCCGGGCCACTTCTTCTGGAAGGCGTTGGTCCCGGTCCCCGAGGGCATGGCGGCCGTGATCGCCACCAGGTCGGGATACTCGCCCCCGAGCTGGGTGATGGCCTCGCCGAAGATTCTGGTCCACTGCGGCGGGCCCGGCTTGGCGGGCTTGAGCTGTCCGGTCACCGGATCGTAGGGCGGCCGGGCGTGATACTTCTCGAGATCGGGTTCCGAGAGCGGGAAGCCTTTCCCCTTCTCGGTGATGACGTGCACCACCCGCGGGCCCTTCAGGCTCTTCACGATCTCGAAGGTCTGGACCAGCTGGTCGATGTTGTGCCCGTCCAGCGGCCCGAAGTACCGGAACCCCAGCTCCTCGAAGAGCATGCCGGGCGACCAGAGGTTCTTGATGCTCTCCTCCAGGTTCTTGGCGAACTCCACCAGCCGCTGGCCGCCCACGATGTGCGACACCCGCTCGATGAGATCCTTCACCCGCTCGCGGATCCGCACGGTGATCGGGCTCGCGATGATCGAGCCCAGGTACCTGTTGATGGCGCCGACGTTGGGCGCGATGGACATGCCGTTGTCGTTGAGCACCATGATCAGGTCGCGGTCGGAATGGCCCGCGTTGTTCATGGCCTCGTAGGGCAGGCCGCAGGTGAGGGCCCCGTCCCCCACCACGGCCACCACTTTGTAGTCCTCGCCCTTGAGATCGCGCGCCGTGGCGATTCCCAGCGCCGCCGAGAGCGCGGTGCCCGCGTGGCCCGCGCCGAAGTGGTCGTGGGGGCTCTCGCTGCGCCGCAGGAATCCGGAGAGCCCGCCCGGCTGGCGCAGGGTGGGCAGCCGGTCGTTCCGTCCGGTGAGGATCTTCCAGGGATAGCCCTGGTGGCCCACGTCCCACACGATCCGGTCGCGCGGCGAATCGAAGACGTGGCACAGGGCCACGGTCAGCTCGACCACCCCCAGCCCCGCGCCGATGTGCCCGCCGGTCTGGGACACCACGTCGATCAGCCGGCGGCGCACTTCGTCGGCCAGTGGTTGGAGCTGGTCGCGCCGCAGGCGCCGGACGTCCTCCGGCCCCCGAATCGAGTCGAGCAGGGTCATCAGCTGGGCCTCGTGACGACGTAGTGAGCGAGTTCCACGAGCGTGGGAGAAACTAACCCCGCGTCCCGCAGCCGGGCTACCGCCCGGGCGGCGAGGCGCTCGGCTTCGGCCCGCGCCGGGCCCACCCCCAGCAGGGTGACGAAGGTGGCCTTGGCCCGCGCGGCGTCCTTTCCCGCGGTCTTGCCGAGCTCCTGGGAGGTGGCGGTGGCATCCAGGACGTCGTCCGCGATCTGGAAGGCCAGCCCCACGGCCTCGCCGTAGCCCCGCAGAGCGGCGAGCTGGGCGGGAGGCACCTGGTCTCCCACGGCCAGCCCGCCGATGAGGCAGGAGGCGGCGATCAGGCCGCCGGTCTTGCGGCGATGCACCTCCTCCAGCGCCTCCCGCGGCACCCGGCGCCCCTCGGTCTCGAGATCCAGCCACTGGCCGCCGATCATCCCGCCGGCGCCCGCCGCGCGGAACAGCACCAGGGCGATCTCCCGCCGGCGCGCGGGACTCAGGCGCATCTCCTCCATCCCCTGCGCCAGGACCCGCGCGGCCAGCGCCACCATGTGAAATCCGGCCCGCGTGGCGGTAGGCACGTCGAAGGCGCGATGCGCGGTGGGGCGGCCGCGGCGCAGGTCGTCGTCGTCCATGCAGGGGAGGTCGTCGTGCACCAGCGAGTAGGCGTGGACCACTTCCACCGCCGCGGCCAGCTGCGCCACGGCCGGATCGGTGCCGCCCAGGGCCTCGTGCGCCGCCAACACCAGGGTGGGCCGCAGCCGCTTCCCCGCGCCCAAGAGGGCGTAGCGCACCACCTCCGCCACCGTCGGAACCCAGGCGTCCAGGCGGTTCCCCCACTCTGCCAGCACCGCGTCCACCCGGGCCCGCGCAGCGGCCAGGTAGGCCTCCAGCCCCCGCTCAGCCCGCGTCGTCAAGGCGCAGCGTTCCGGCGTGGTCGGCCAGGACCCGCTTGACCTTGGCCTCGGCCGCGGCCAGCCGCTCGCGGGCCGCCCGGAGCCGCTCCACGCCCTCCTCGAAGAGCCGCAGGGCTTCATCGAGGTCCAGCTCCTCGCTTTCCAGCCGGCGCAGGATCTCCTCCAGCCGCTGGAGTTCGGCCGCGAAGCTGGGCGACTCCCCGCTCATGACTCGCCCGCCCGCGCCGGCACCTCGCCGTCCGTCACCCGCAAACGGAAGGCGAGCCCCGGCGGGAACTGCGCCACCCGCCTGAGCACCCGGCCTTCGGCGTCGCGAGCCACGGCGTAGCCGCGGGCGAGCACTTTCAGGGGAGACAGCGCGTCGAGCCGCGCGCTGTGGGCGCCCAGCTGGGCGCGGTAGCGCTCCACCCGGCTCTCGGCGGCGTGGATCAGCCGATCGGCGGTGCGGTCGAGCCGCTCGACGGCGCGCTCGGCGCGGGCTCGAAGGTCGCGAGCCAGGCGCTGGGAGAGGTGGGCCAGGTGCGCCAGCACTTCCGACCGGTCGGGCGTGGCCGCCTCCACCGCCGCCGAGGGCGTGGCGGCGCGCAGGTCGGCCACCAGGTCGCACAGGGTCACGTCGGTCTCATGGCCCACCGCCGAGACCACGGGCACGGGCACCGCGGCCACGGCCCGCGCCACGCGCTCGCTGTTGAAGGTCCAGAGGTCTTCTTTGGCGCCGCCGCCCCGCCCCACGATGGCGAGGTCGAGCGGCCGAGCGGCGTGGAGCCGGGCCAGGCGGGCGAGCGCCGCGCAGATCTCGTCCTCCGCCCCTTCCCCCTGCACCCGGGTGGGGATGAAGAACCACTCGGCCACGGGCCAGCGCCGCCGGGCCACGGCCAGCACATCGCGCAGGGCCGCCCCGTCCGGGCTCGTGACCACGGCGATCCGCTCCGGATAGGGGGGCAGGCGGCGCTTGCGGGCCGGGTCGAGGAGACCGTCCCGGGCGAGCGCGGCCTTGGCCTGCTCGAACTGGATCTGCCAGAGCCCGCCCGCCGCGGTGGCGAGCAGCTCCAGCACGGTCAGCCGGAACTCGCCGCGCTCCTCCCAGACCGTGGGCTGGGCCAGCACGAAGACCTCGAGCCCCTCGCTGGGCGCGGCGGGGAGGCGACGGTTCTCCTTGGCCCACATGACACAGCGGATCTGGGCGAAGCGGTCCCGCAGGGTGAAATACCAGTGACCGCTCTGGTAGCGCTTGAACCCGGTGACCTCGCCCCGCACCCACACGGGTCCGACGAAGCCGGTCTCGACGAGCTGGCGGGCCCGCCGGGTGATCTGGAGGACCGTGTAGGCGCCCTCGGGGGCCGCGGCCGCGAACTGGTCTAGCGGTTGGCCCACTGCCGGGCGGCCTGCACGGTGTTGTACAGCAGCATGGTGATGGTCATGGGCCCCACGCCCCCGGGCACCGGCGTGATGGCGGACGCCACCTTCCGGGCCTCGTCGAACTTCACGTCGCCCACCAGGCGGTAGCCCTTCTTGGTGGCGGGGTCTTCGACGCGATTCACGCCCACGTCGATCACCACCGCCCCCGGCCGGATCATGTCGCCGGTGACGAACTCGGGCTTCCCGATGGCGACGATGAGAATCTCGCCCAGCCGGGTGATGTCGCCCAGGTTGCGGGAGCGCGAGTGGCACACGGTCACCGTGGCGTTCCCGCCGGGCGCGTCCTGGAGCAGCAGCGCGGCCATGGGACGACCCACGATGTTGGAGCGGCCCAGGATCACGGCGTGCCGGCCCGTGGTCTCCACCCCGCTGCGGATCAGCAGCTGCTGCACCCCGTAGGGGGTGGCCGGGCGGAACCCGGTGGGATCGCCCACCGAGACCTTGCCCACGTTCTCGGGGTGGAAGCCGTCCACGTCCTTCGAGGGGGCGATCCGATGGAGCACCCGGTTGGTGTCGATCTGCGGAGGCAGGGGAAGCTGCACCAGGATCCCGTGAATCTTGGGGTCGGCGTTGAGCCGCTCCACCAGCGCCAGGAGGTCCGCTTCGGTGGTGTCTTTGGGGAGCTTGATGGTCTCGTGGTAGAGGCCCGCCTCGTCGCAGGCCTTGCCCTTCATCCGGACGTAGACGTGGGAGGCCGGATTGTCGCCCACCAGCACCACCGCCAGCCCGGGCGTGACCCCGCGGGCCTTGAGCCCGGCGATCTCGGTGGCCAGCTCCGCGCGCATGGCTTTGCCGATGGCCGCGCCGTCGATCAGCCTAGCGGGCAACGTCCACCGCCCGCGTCTCCCGGATCACCACCACCTTGATCTGGCCCGGGTACTGGAGCTCGCGCTCGATCTTGCGGGCGATCTGAGCCGAGAGCTCGGCGGCCCGCGCATCGTCGGCCGCCTCGGGCGACACCACCACCCGCACCTCGCGTCCCGCCTGGATGGCGTGCACCTTCTCGACGCCCGGGAATTCGGCCGCCAGCTGTTCCAGCTGGGTGAGCCGCCGCACGTAGGTCTCGAACGCCTCCCGCCGCGCGCCCGGGCGGGCGCCCGACACCGCGTCGGCGGCCTGGACGATCACGCTGATGGGCGAGCCGTGCGGCACGTCGTCGTGGTGCGCCGCGATGCAGTTGATCACGATCGGATGCTCGCCGTACTTGGTCGCGACCTCGACCCCGAGCTGGACGTGACTCCCGTCGTGCTCGTGGGTGAGGACCTTCCCCACGTCGTGCAGCAGGGCGCCGCGCTTGGCCAGCTGGACGTCGAGCTTCAGCTCCGCCGCCATGATCCCCGCCAGCCAGGCCACTTCTTTCGAGTGGCTGAGGATGTTCTGGCCGTAGGAGGTCCGGTACTTCATGCGGCCCACCAGCTTGATCAGTTCCGGGTGGAGCCCATGGATGCCGGTCTCGTAGGCGGCCTGTTCGCCCGCCTCGACAATGCCGGCCTCGATCTCCTCGTGCGCCTTGCGCACGATCTCTTCGATGCGGCCGGGATGGATCCGGCCGTCGGCGATGAGCCGCTCGAGCGCCAGGCGGCCCACCTCGCGCCGGACCGGGTCGAAGCAGCTCACCACCACGGTATCGGGGGTGTCGTCAATGATCACGTCCACACCCGTGGCCGCCTCGAAGGCCCGGATGTTCCGCCCCTCGCGCCCGATGATGCGTCCCTTCATGTCGTCGTTGGGGAGGGCCACAGCCGCCACGGTGGACTCGGCCGTCTGCTCGGCGGCGATGCGCTGGATCGCCAGGGCTACGATCTTCCGCGCCTCGCGATCGGCGTTCTTCCGGGCCTCCTCGCGGATGTCGCGGATCAGGGCCGCCGCCTCGCTTCGGGCCTCGTCCTCCATCCGGCGCATCAGCTCCTGCCTGGCGTCCTGCGCCGAGAGGCCCGCCAGGCGCTCCAACCGGGTCACGGCCTCCCGTTCCCGCTCGCCCAGCTGGCGCTCCCGTTCCGCCAGCGCGGCGTGCTTCCGCTCCAGCTCCCGCTCCCGCCCGTCCAGCTCCCCCGACCGCCGCTCCGCCGCCTGCTCCCGGCGGGCCAGGTCCCCGCGCCGTCGGTCCGCCTCCCGCTCGATTTCCTCCCGCGCCCGGAGAATCTCGGCGCGGGACTCGAGCTCCTGGCGGCGCCGCGTCTCGGCCACCAGCTCCTCGGTCCGCTGCGCGGCGGCGCGCGCCGCCGCCTCCGCCGCCCGCCGCTCCAGCCGGCGGCCCAGCGCGTAAAAGGCCGTCCCGGCGACCAGCCCTCCGCCCAAGACGGCCGTGACCATCCCAAGCCATCCGTCCATGAATCTATCTCCTGCGCACCGCGCGCCAGGCGCGCGATGGTGGTCTTTGAGACGTCAGCCGGCAGCGATCAGCCGTCAGCTCATGACCGACGGCTGATGGCCCACGGCCTTCCGCTTTCCCGGCGGCAACAGCTTGGCGAGATCATCCGCCATCGCCGCGAGGCGCGCGGCCACTTCCCGCTCGCCCTTCCGCGACTGGAACAACTCGTCCGTGATCGCCAGCGCCGCCAGGATCGCCGCCTTGTGGGTCTCGACCAGCGGCCCCTGGCTCAGCACCTTCCGGAGCTGCTGGTCCACATAGGCCGCCACCTCCCGGGTGTACTCGGGCGGCAGGTCCGAGCGCACCGTGTACTCCTCCCCCCCGATCATCACCTTCACGGCGTAGCGCTTGGCGCTCATCGGCTGCCCCCGCCGCTCCCACCGCCGCGGCCGTTACCGCCTTCACGAGTCTGCTCTTCCAGGAACGTGAGCCGGCCCAGCAGCTCGTGCACCCGGACCCGAGCCGCCTCCACCCGCTGGCGCAACACCTTGTTCTCCGACTCCAGGTCCGAGAGCCGGTTCCGCAGCTCCGGGTCGGGGCGCGCGGCCCCCCCGGCTCCCCCGCCGCCGACCCGACCCCCCAGCTCCTTCAGCTCGCTCTCGGCTCGGAGGGC
>DATLXT010000258.1:0-10683 GCA_035575475.1 Gemmatimonadales bacterium
CCACGATCTCGCGGTCGTGCAGGAGGAACGCGTCGGCGATATCGGCCAGCCGGGCGCGCGCCTCGGCGTTCGCGGTCGCGATGGGTTCCTCGCTCCGGTTGCCACTGGTCATCACCAGCGGCCGATCCGCGGCCTCGAGCAAGAGATGGTGAAGCGGCGTGTACGCCAGCATCAGGCCCACCGTGTCCAGGCCGGGGGCCACCGACGGCGCGAGCATCGCGTCCGGGCGGCGGCGTACCAGGACGATGGGCCGCTCTCGCGAGGTGAGCAGCGTTTCTTCGGCCGGGGTGAGCTGGGCGATCGCCCGCGCATCCTCCAGGGTGCGGACCATGACGGCCAGGGGCTTGGCTTCCCGCTCCTTGCGCCGGCGCAGCCGGCGCACCGCGGCCTCGTCGGTAGCGTCCACGGCGAGGTGGAACCCGCCCAGTCCCCGCACCGCGATGATCAGACCGGCCCGCAACAGCCGCGCCGCCGAGGCGATCGCCTCGTCGCCCGTGCGCGCCCCCGGCCCCGTCCCTCCCGTTCCCGATTCCGGTGCCTCGAGCCACACCCTGGGCCCGCAGGCGGGACAGCTGTTCGACTCCGAGTGATAGCGGCGGTCGCCGGGTGTCCGGTATTCCCGCAGGCAGTCGGCGCACTGGGGGAAAACCCGCATGCTGGTTCGCTCGCGGTCGTAGGGCATCGCCTCGATGACCGTGAAGCGCGGCCCGCAGTCGGTACAGGTAATGAAGGGGTAGCGGTAGCGGCGGTTGGCCGGGTCGAAGAGCTCGGCTTCGCACGCGGGGCAGAGCGCCACATCGGGCGAGACGGGTTGGCGCCGGTCGGACTCGTCTTCGCTCGGATGGATGGCGAACGTGGCGACGCCGGCGACCGGCACGGGCTCGGCGGCGAGGTGCTCGATCCGCGCGAGCGGCGGGGCCTCGGCCACGAGAGCCCGCAGGAAGGCCTGGACCTCGGCGGGCGGCCCCTCCACGTCGATTCGCACGTCGCCCGACCCGTTTCGCACCCCGCCGCCCAGCCCGTGGCGGGCGGCCAGCCGGTGCACGAACGGCCGAAAGCCGACTCCCTGCACCACCCCCGTCACGCGGATGCGCAGCGCGACGCGCTCGGCCGGGGCGGCCGGGACGACGGGGACGGCGGGGGCGGCGGGGGCGGTCACACCACCTGCCTCGGGCGCACCTGCGCCCGCACGAAGCCCAGCCACTCGTCCAGCCCTTCCGGGGTCACCGCCGAGGAGAAGAGAATCCCGAGGTCCGGGTTGACCTCCTGCATCATCTCGACCGCCCGCGAGACGCTGAACGGCACGTAGGGGAGGAGATCCATCTTGGTGATCACCGCCACCCGGGCCTCGCGGAACATCTTGGGATACTTGACCGGCTTATCTTCGCCTTCCGTGACCGAGAACAGGACGATCTTGGCGTCCTCGCCCAGGTCCCAGCTCGCCGGACAGACCAGGTTCCCCACGTTCTCGATGAAGAGGAGATCGGTGCTCGGGAGGTCTATGGCGTCGAGCGCCGTCGCCACCTGACGGGCGTCGAGGTGACAGGCGCCGTTGGTCACCACGGCCTGTACCAGGCGGTCCGTGTGGCGCGCCAGCCGAAGGGCGTCGTTCCGGGTCTGCACATCCCCCGTGACCACGGCGATCGCGTACTCGTCCCCCAGGGTCTGGAGCGTGCGCTCGAGCAGCAGCGTCTTTCCCGCTCCCGGGGAGGAGACCAGGTTGAACGCCGGCACGCCCGCGGCCCGCAACCGGGCGCGCACCCCGGCCGCCAGCTCGTCGTTCTTCGCCAGGACCCGTTCCCGAACGTCAATGGTTCGGACCGCCATCGTCCACCTCCAGGTAACTCAGCCGCAGGACGTCGCCGGGCCTCCGCTCGACCCTGGGGCGGGCGCCAGGGAAGGGAGGGGCCGCCAGCACCGCCTCGAGGCAGAACTCGAGGCTCCCGACCTCCACCCCGGCATCATCCCCCACCTCGACGCCCACGGTCACGAGACGGCGCACCCCCTCCGGGCCCAGCCGTTCCTGGGCCAACCGCGCGACTTCCAGCGCGATGCTCAGTTCATGCATGCGCCAGGGTACGCGGAGTCACGCGGTGCCCCCAGGACTCCAGCAACCGCACCGCCGACGAGACCAGGCCGTCCAGCCGGGCGATGACCGCCGGACTCAGCGTGTCCCCCAGTTCCACGCGCTCCGGTTGGAGCCCGAGGACCACCGTGTCCTGGGGGAGCGTGCCGCGGAGCTCGGCCAGGGCCAGCACGTCCCGCAGATCCACCTGATGCGGCGAGATCTTGGCCGCCAGGTACTTGGGGATTCGGTCCCGCTCGATCGTCGCGCTGGTACCGGGGGCGGCGCCGGTCTCCACGGCGTCGAGCAGGAGCACCCGCCGCGCGCCTTCGATCACGGGCAGGAGGTTCATCCCCCAGGTACCGCCGTCCACCAGCTCCACCTCGGGCGGCAGGTCCCACCGGTCGCGCAGGTGATCGAGCGCGGCGAGCCCCAGCCCGTCGTCGCCCATGAGCGGGTTTCCCAGGCCGATGACGACGGTGCGGCCCCTCGGGCTAGTCGGCCTTGTCGACATAGTGCTCGTCCGCCGGGACGAAACGCCCGCCGCTGATGATCGAGGAGATGGTGCCGGTCCGCTCCAGGTGGTCGGCGCGGATGGCCAGATACACGTGAATGGGCAGAAAAATCAGGAACGCCCACGCGAAGATGTGGTGCAGAAACCGGACCATCTGCATGCCGCCCACGACCCGCGCTACCCATCCGAACGCGGCATAGAAGAACCCGTTCGGGTCGGCCTGCCCGTAGAGGGCGAACCCGGTGATGACCATCAGCAGGGCGACCGCGTAGACCCCGGTGTAGGACAGCTGCTGGAGCGGATTGTGGCCCAGGTAGCGCGGAGCCTTTTCCGGTTGGATCATCAGGTAGTACTTGACCTGCTTCCACAGGTTGACCCAGTCGCGGGTGCGCACCGGAAAGAGCGCCTTCCAGCGCTCGAACTGATTGCCCGCGAAGAGCCAGTAAACCCGAACGATGCCGGTGGTCACGAGGACGGCGGCGGCCGTGAAGTGCAGGAACCGCATCCAGCCCATGAGGTAGTGGGCGCTGGCCTCGCCGCCGGTCATGAAGTAGGGCCGGCCGATATAGAACCCGGTCACGAGGAGCACGACGATCGCAAGGGCCGCCAGCCAGTGCATGGCGCGGAGCGGCGCGCCCCACAGGTACACCCAGTGGTAGTCGCCTACGGCCGGCGGCACTTCGTGCGCCAGCGTGAACCCGAACCAGCGGCGCGCCTGCGGGGCCTGGGCTTGGGCGGCGGGGCTCATTGGACCCTCACCTCCACGTCCGCCACGCGGTTGCCGCTGGCGTCCAACACGTGCACCCCGCACGCCATGCACGGGTCGAACGAGTGGATGGTCCGGAGGATCTCGAGCGGCTGCTCGGGGCGCAGGAGGGGGTGGTTGTCCACCAGGGCGGCCTCGTAGGGTCCCAGCTGCCCCTTGGCGTCGCGGGGAGAGCAGTTCCAGGTGCTCGGGACCACGCACTGATAGCGGGAGATCTTGCCGTTCTCGATCTGCACCCAGTGCCCCAGGGCGCCGCGCGGGGCGTCGAGATAGCCGTATCCCTGCGCCCTCGCGGGCCAGGTGGCGGGGTCCCACTTTTCGCCGTTGAAGGTGCGTGTGTCGCCGCCCTTGATGCGGGCGACGAGATCGTCGTACCACTTGGCCAGGCGCCGCGAGAGCACCACCGTTTCCATGCCTCGAGCCGCGGTGCGGCCGAGGGTGGAGAACAGCGCGGCGGGGCCGACGTCCAGGCGATCCAGCACCTCCTTCACCATGGCCCGGACATCCTGGTGGCCCTTGCCGTAGGCCACGAGCATGCGGGCCAGCGGGCCGACCTCCATGGGCCGGTCCTGGTACCGCGGGGCCTTCATCCAGCTGTACTTCTTTTCGTCCTGCAAGAACCGCCAGGGCGGTTTGGGCCCGGTGTATTTCGGCGTGGTCTCGCCTTCGTACGGGTGCAGCCCCACCTCGTCGCCGCCCGCGTACTGGTACCACGAACTGGTGACGTATTCCTTCACCAGGTTCTGGTCGTACGGATGGACCTTGGAGAGGTCCTTGTCGAGGACGATGCCCTGCGGCAGGTAGAGCGAGTCGATTTCCCGCACGTCCGTCTCGGGGAATTCGCCCACCGCGAGGTAGTTGCCCGTTCCGCCGCCGATCGCCGCCCAGTCCTTGTAGAAGCCCGCGATCGCCACCAGGTCGGGCCAGTACACCTGCTCCACGAACCGCTGGGCCCGCGCGATCATCTGCGCGATGTCGGTCAGGCGTTCGGCGTTGATGGTGGCCGTGTCTTCGAGGTTGATGGCCGACGCCATGCCGCCCACCAGGAAGTTCGGGTGCGGGTTCTTGCCGCCGAAGATCGTGTGCAGCCGGATCACGTCGCGCTGCCAATCGAGGGCCTCGAGGTAGTGCGCCACGGCGACGAGGTTCACCTCGGGAGGGAGTTTGTACGCGGGATGGCCCCAATAGCCGTTCGTGAAGATCCCGAGCTGCCCCGTGCCCACGAAGGTCTTGAGGCGGTTCTGCACCTCGGCGAAGTAGGTCCGCGAGTTGTTGGGCCAGGGCGACATCCCGGCCGCGATGCGCGCCGCGGCCCCTGGGTCGGCCGAAAGCGCGCTCACCACGTCCACCCAGTCCAGGGCGTGCAGGTGGTAGAAATGAATCACGTGGTCCTGCACGAACTGCATCCCGTGGATGAGGTTCCGGATCAGGTTGGCGTTGGGCGGGATGCGGATGTCCAGCGCGTCCTCGACGGCGCGACACGACGCCACCGCGTGCACCACCGTACAGACGCCGCAGATCCGTTGGGTGAACGCCCAGGCGTCGCGCGGGTCGCGCCCCTGCATCACGATCTCGATGCCGCGGAATTGCGTGGACGAGGCCCAGGCGTTGGCGATCCGGCCATTCTCGGCCTGGGCCTCGATCCGGAGGTGCCCTTCGATCCGGGTGATGGGGTCCACGACGATCCTAGTCCTGGCCATGGCTGCCTCCCTCGGCCTGCGCTTCCGCCTTGCGGCGTTGCCGCGCCTGATGCACGGCGGTCGCGATGGCGTGCGCCGCGACACCCGCGGTGGCGCCGACCGCGAGGCCCAGGCCGATGGTGTCGGCCGTGCGCTCCACCGAGAAGCCGCCGACGTTCGGCAGGCGTCCGTAGAACGGTGTCATGAGGTCCCAGAAGTAGCGCTCGGTGCACCCGAGGCAGGGGTGGCCCGCGCCGATGGGCCAGCTCGTGCGTGTGTTCCACTGGAAGATGGGGCACGGGGAGAAGGTCGCCGGTCCCTTGCATCCCACCTGATAGAGGCACCACCCCTTGCGCGCCGCCTCGTCGTCGAACTCCTCGACGAACTGACCGGCGTCGAAGTTCGCGCGCTTGGGACACTGGTCGTGAATGCGGGCGCCGTAGGCGAAGAGCGGGCGGCCGTCCCAATCGAGGTCCGGGACCCGCCCGAAGGTCAGGAAGTGCACGATGGTCGCGGTCACGACGTCGCCGATGGGCGGGCAGCCCGCGATGTTCACGACCGGCTTGTCCTTGATGATGTCCGAGACGCCCACCGCGCCCGTCGGGTTGGGCCGCGCGGCCTGGACGCTTCCCCAATGCGCGCAGGCGCCGATCGCGATCACCGCCGCGGCGTTCTTCCCGGCCTCCTCGAGGATCTCCCTGGCCGTGCGGCCGCCGATCGTCGTGTAAATCCCGTTTTCCTTGAGCGGAATCGAGCCCGTGACCAGCAGCACGTAGGGACCCGCCTTCAGGGCTTTCTGAAGCGCGCCTTCCGCCTGATCACCCGCGGCGGCCATGATGGTGTGCTGGTAGTCGAGCGAGACGACGTCCAAGACCAGGTCGCCGATGGTGGGCTCGGCGGTGCGGAGCACGCTTTCCACGCACCCGGTGCATTCCTGCAGTTGGAGCCAGATGACGCTGGGGCGCTTCTGTTGGGCCAGCGCCGCCGCCACGCGCGGCGTCATGAGGCTGCCAAACCCGAGGATGGCGCTCATTTCGGCGCAAAAAGCCAGGAAGTCGCGGCGACTGACTCCCCGCCGGTCCAGGTATTGGCCGAGAGACTCGCCTTCGGCCCAGGGGTGAGCGGTGGGCAGGTACATGAAGGACCCTCCCTCGTCGTGGGGAGACGGAGACTGCCCGCCAAACTGCCCCGCGAGCTATGAGGGCTTCGTGAACTCCCCGTGTAGAGGCGTTCGGGGGAGCATGAACCATTCTTCAGCCGATCTTGAGACGCCCTTGGCCGGGGTCGCAGGAGATTCGGGCCGTGACCCGGACCACGGTGGCATCAGGGCCAGCCGACGATCTGGCCCGGCTCCTCGCCGCGGAAGCACGCCTGGAGGAACAACTCGCCGAGGCCCGCGAAGAGGCGACCCGCATGGTGGCCGCGGCTCGGGAGGCGGCCCGCCGGCGGGAAGCCAACCTCGAGGCCGAGGTGGCCGCGGCACTCCGCCAGCTGGAGCAGGAGCTGGCCGGGTCGGTGCGCCGCGACCAGGCGACCATCGCTGAGAGGGCCCGCGCCCGCGTCGCGACCTACGAGTCCGTGCCGCCGGAGGCCGTGGCTCGCGCCGCCCGGGCGGTCGTGGCGCGGCTGGTGGAGCCGTCCGGGAGCGCACGCTCGTGATCCTCACCATGTCCAAGGTGCGCCTGCTCGGGCCCCGGGACCGGCTGGACGACGTGCTGCGCGTGCTCCAGGATCTCGGCATCCTGCATCTGGCCGCGCCGGAGTCCGCAGGCGCGCTCGCTCCTCTGGAGCTCAGCCCTCGCGAGGCGCGGGAGCGGCGCCAGCTGCACCGGATTCTGGAAGACCTCGAGCACGCCCTGGCCGAGCTCCGCCCGCCCGGCCCGCCGGCCTCTCGGGGGCGGGAGGCCGGCCGTGCCGGTCCGGCGGAGTTCGCTCGATGGGCGAGGCTGGCAGGGCGCGTGCGCCGGGAGGCGGAACGGCTGGCAGCCCGAGCGGCGGCGCTCGAGGAAGAGCGCGCCCTGATCCTCAAGTACCGCCACTTCTTCTCGGCCTTCCGGGCGCTGTTGGAGAGCGAGGCGCGCTGGCCCAACGCGGTAGCCTACCACGTGTTGCTCCGCGCCAGTGAGGCCGACGCCCTGTCCAAGCTGCGCACCAGTCTGCGGAGCGCCATTGGCGAAGAGTTCCAGCTCTATACCCAGCGCCTCCCGACCGGCGAGATCGGGGTGCTCCTGGTCGTGTCCAGCCGCGCCGCGGGCCGGGTCGAGCGGCTGCTGACCGAAGCGCGGGTGCAGGAGATCCCGGTTCCCGAGCAGTACGGCGGCAAGACGCTGAGCGAGGCCATTCCCCGCATGTTGGCGCGGCTGGACGAGCTCCCGCGCGAGGAAGCCGCGGTGCGCCGGGAGCGGGAGCGGCTGGCCCGCGAGCACGGGCCCGAGCTCGTGCGCGCCCGGGCGGCGATCCATGACCGGCTGCGCGAATTGGAGGCCCGCCAGCTCGCCGGAGCGACGCGTCACGCGTTCGTGTTGGAGGGATGGGTGCCCCGGGCGGCCTGCGGAACCCTGCGAGAGCGGATCGCGCGCGAGCTGGGAGACCTGGTCATCGTGAGCGAGCTATCCGAGGAAGAGTGGGAATCCCAGGACGCGCCCGTGGTTCTCTCCAACCCCCGCCTCTTCCGGCCGTTCGAAGCGTTGATCCGCCCTTTCCCGTTACCCCGCTACGGGAGCATCGACCCGACGCCGTTCGTGGCCGTCTTCTTTCCGGCGTTCTTCGGGATCATGGTGGGAGACGTGGGCTACGGCCTGGTGCTCGCGGCGCTGGCCCTGGTGGTTCGCTGGCGGTCGCGGCCCGAGTCGCTCCTGCGGTCCGCCGCGGAGATCGCCGGGGCCTGTGCCGTGTTTACCATCGTGGCCGGGTTGCTGTACGGCGAGTTCTTCGGCGACCTGGGGCGCCGGTGGCTGGGGCTCCGGCCCCTGGCCTTCAACCGCGAGGAGGCGCTCATCCCGTTCCTGGTGTTGGCGGTGTCTCTGGGTCTGGCGCACGTGCTCCTGGGCCTGCTGCTGGCGGTGGCGAGCAACCTGCGGCGGCGCCCGCGGCACGCGGTGGGAAGCGGGGTCGCCGCCATCATGATCGTGGCCATCGTGTTCGCGCTCCTGGCCGCCATCGAAGTGCTGCCGTCGGGATTCTTCACGCCTGCCGTGATCGTCCTGCTGGTGGCGTTCCCCCTGCTCATCGTGGCCGAGGGCGTGGTCGCACCCATCGAGCTGTTGTCGAGCGTCGGGAACATCCTGTCCTACGCCCGTATCATGGCCCTGGGGGTGGCCTCGGTGATGCTGGCGGTGGTGGCCAACCGCATGGTGGGGGCGCTGGGGAGCGCGGCGGTCGGGGTGCTGTTCGCGCTGCTCTTCCATCTGGTGAACTTCGGCATCGCGCTCTTCAGCCCCACCATCCACGCGCTGCGCCTGCACTATGTCGAGTTCTTCGGGAAGTTCTACAGCCCCGGGGGCGTCCGCTACGCGCCCTTCGGGCACTGGAGCCGGGACGCGGCGCCTCGGCCCGCGCTGAGATAAGGAGCGTCTATGGAGGTCTTCTGGATCGTCCTCGCCGCCGCTCTGGCGGTCGGTGTCCCCGCGCTGGCCACGGCGTGGGCCCAGTCCCGTATCGGGCCGGCCATCGCCGCCAGCATGGCGGAGAAGCCCGAGCTGAGCACCACCGCGATTCTCATGATCGCCATTCCCGAGACGATGGTGATCCTGGGCTTCGTCGTCGCCCTGGTGATCCTCCTCCAGGGCGGGGCCGCGGGGGGATGACGGATGGCCCTGGAACATCTGCTCGCCGCGCTGGAGCGCGAGGCGGCCGAGCAGGCCCAGGCCCTCATCGCCGCGGCACAGGCCGAATGTGCCCGCATCACGGCGGCCTCGGAGGAGCGCGCCGCGGAGTACCGGCGCCGGGCTCTGGCGCCCCGGGAAGCGGAGCTTCGGGCCGAGGCCGAGCGCGCCCTCGCCGCGGCGCGCCGGGAGGCCCGCCGGGCGGAGCTCGATGCTCGCGCCCGGCTGCTGGACCGGATCTTCGCGGGCGCGCGCGAACTCTTCCCGGTCACGATCGCTGGTGAGGCCTACCGCCGCGCCCTCCCCGGGTTCCTGGCCGAAGCGCTGGCCTGCGTCGGGCCGGGCCCGGCGAGGGTCCGCTGTCATCCCGCGCTCACCGAGGCGATCCGCCACGCCCTCGGGAACGCCGGGCGCGGCGAGGTGACCGTGGAGCCGGATCCGGCGGTGGGCTCTGGCTTCGTGCTGACCACGGCGGACGGAAGGGTCACCGTGGATCACACCCTGGAATCCCGCCTCGCGCGGGCGCGCCCCCGCCTGGCCCTCGAGGCGCTGCGCGCGCTCGGCCTCGAGCCGATGTCGTGAAGCCGCGGTGGGAAGACGTCATCGCCCGGGTGCGGGGCCTCGGCACCCATCTCCTGGAGCGGTCACGACTCGAGGACCTGGCCCGCGCGCCCGACCTGGCTGCCTTGGGTGAGGCGTTGCGCGGACTGGGCTTCCTGGTGGAGGAAACGGCTGCGACACCGGCCGCGCTGGACCTGGCCGTGCGGCGCGCCGCGGCCGCTCACGTCCGGGTCCTGGCTCGCTGGTGCGGCTGGCGCGCGGCGATTCTGGCCGTCGTGTTCGAAGACGAAGACCGCCGATCCCTTCGGGCCCTGCTTCGCGGGGCGGTGCAGGGTGCCTCGCCCGAGGCGCGTCTCGCAGGATTGATCCCGACGCCGGCGCTCCCCGAGCGCGCGCTCCAGACGCTGGCCCGTGAGAGCGTCCCCGGTCGGATCGCCGCGCTGCTGGTGGCGTGGGGGAATCCCTACGGGGCTGCGCTGTTGCCGCTCGCGGCCGCGGAGCGGCCGGATCTCTTCCGGCTCGAGGTGGCGCTCTCCCGAACCGTCGCTCGGCGGGCTCTGGCAGCGGCGGGGAGGGCGGGACGACGGAGCGAGCTGAGCGGGTTCGTGCGCGAGACCATCGATCTCGAGAACCTGTACGCCGCGCTCGTACTCGCCGCCGCCGAGTCCGACGTCGCGCCGAAGGACGCGTTCGTGCCGGGCGGGGAGCGGATCTCGATCGCCGACTTCGAGGCGGCCATCGCGCTGGGCGGCCCGGCGGAGGCGGCGCGCACGCTGGCGGGAGCCTTCGCCGATGCCCCCCTCTTGGCCGCCGCCATCCGCCGCCGCGCGCAGTCGCCGGGGCGACTCGAAGAGGAGTGCCTCGCCGCCCGGATCGCGGCGCTTCGCGCCGCGGCCAGGCGGCGCCCGCTCAGCCTGGCGCCCGTGCTGTTGCACGCCCTCCGCCTCCGCGCGCAACTGCTGGACCTCCGCCGCGCCGTTTGGGGCCTCGCGCTCGGGGCCCCGGCGGCCACCCTGGCGCAGGATCTGGTGACGGTTCCATGAGCTACGCGGTGCGGATCATGTGCCGTCCCGAGGTCGCCGCGGGGTTCCTGCTGGCCGGCCTGGCCCCGGTCGAGGCCGGCACGCCCGATGACGCCGCGCGCCAGCTGGGCACGCTGCTCGAGCACCCGGAGACCGGTGTGGTGCTCATCGAGGACACGCTCTACCAGGGCCTGCCGGAAGACCTCCAGCGCCGCCTGGCGAGGCGGGCGCTCCCCATCGTGGTCCCGCTCC